>DASZFN010000630.1:0-2589 GCA_035939715.1 Gemmataceae bacterium
TGGACTATGGACTATGGACTATGGACTATGGACTACTAACTCGAGCAAGTGCGTCTTGATTTTGCTTACGGGAAGATGGCAAACAGCGCCACGCCGATGCCGCTTTCCATGACCGCTCCGGTGAAGCTCAAGCCGGGCGGATAGAGCATCAAAGGCACCGGGTCGCCCGGCAAGCAGTAGCCGGTGTTGCATTCATAGCAACGCAGCGGATTGGTGAAGGCGTGGTACGGCAAGAAGGCCACATCCTTGAAGAAGATCCCCGCGGACACGATGGGAGCGATCGGGCCGATGTCCCATCCGTAGCGCTCGGCGTTGAGCTGCTCGAAGTAAAGCCGGCCGTAGCAAACATAGTTCGGCTCCACGAGCATTTTTGCTTCGCTGAACAAGCGCGGCGTGAAGCTACCCTCGCCCACCACCGGTTCCGGAGGAAATTCGACGCGCTCCACCGGAGTTTGTTCGCGCGCCTTCTGGCGAATGCGCTCTTGCAGGTTCGCTTCCGAATCCAGCCGGCCAAAAATTTCCTGCGGACCAGGCGGCTCCAGGCGGATGGCGAAACCCTGAACCTCATCCCCCCCGCGCCCGCTCACTGCGGGACTGGCGCCCGCTGCCTCCGGACTGACGGTGCCCTTCTGGACCTTGGGAGATTGATAGCCGGCGGAGTAGAAATTGCCCGCCGGCGTTGCGGTTCCCGGCCATGCTCCCGTGCGCGCGGCGCCCGGCGTCTGGTAGTTGCTGGCCGGCCTTTCCAGGATCAACTTCTTTTCGGGACCCGGCAGATTGCCTGCCGGCTTCGTGTAGTAGTAGGAATCGGTTGTCGGCAGCGTGGATGTGCTGGGATAAGGCGTCGGCGGGTTGGTCGCCCGCGTGCCGTCCTGGGCCTGAGCCGAGCCGCCGAGCAGCACGCTCAGGACGACCAGGCTAGCCGCCATCCGTGCCGGCGTACTCGGCACTGCTGTAATTGGGCGCTTCCTGCGTAATGAAGATGTCATGCGGATGACTCTCCTGCACCGACGCCCCGGTCACGAGTATGAAGCGGGTACGGGTGCGTAATTCCTCAATGTTCCGGCAGCCGCAATAGCCCATGCCGGCCCGCAAGCCGCCGATGAGCTGAAACACAAAAGGAGCCAGCGGCCCTTTATACGGGACGCGGCCCTCAACCCCTTCGGGCACCAGCTTGCTGCGGTTGCCGTTGCTCTGCTGGTAGCGGTCGCCCGAGCCGGCCTCCATGGCCCCGATCGAGCCCATGCCGCGATACATCTTGAAGCTGCGGCCCTTGTAAATGATCGTCTGCCCCGGGCTTTCCGCCAGCCACGCCAGCAGGCTGCCGAGCATCACCGCGTGCGCGCCCGCGGCGAGCGCCTTGGTGATGTCGCCCGAGTAGCGAATGCCGCCGTCCGCGATCAGGGGGACGCCGCTGTCTCCGGTGCCCTGGGCAGCCTGGTAAATCGCGGTGATCTGCGGCACGCCCACGCCGGAGATGACCCGGCTGGTGCAGATCGACCCCGGCCCGATGCCTACCTTGATGGCGTCGGCCCCCGCGTCCACCAGGGCTTCCGCGCCCTCGGCCGTGGCCACGTTGCCGGCAATCACGTCGATTTCATAACGGCGCTTGAGGCCGCGCACCGTGTCGACGACATTGCGCGAATGGCCGTGCGCCGAATCGACCACCAGGACATCCACGCCTGCCCGAATGAGCGACGCGGCGCGGTCGTAGTCATTCACGCCCATCGCCGCGCCCACGCGCAGTCTCCCCCGCTTATCTTTGCAAGCCTGGGGAAAGCTGGTGAGCTTATCAATGTCCTTGATGGTGATCAG
The DNA here is from genome assembly GCA_035939715.1 of Gemmataceae bacterium. Taxonomy (GTDB): domain Bacteria; phylum Planctomycetota; class Planctomycetia; order Gemmatales; family Gemmataceae; genus DASZFN01. The sequence continues at coordinate 1,816 of DASZFN010000630.1, forward strand.
GCCTCTCAGTTTATAGTTTTCGTCAACCAGCAGTAATTTCTCGACTTTATTTTCCGTCAGAATCCGTTCAGCCGCTTCCAACGTTGTATTTTCCTGGGCCGTGACCAGGTTATCCTTGGTCATGACCTCGGCCAGCTTCTGGTTGTGATCTGTTAAAAAGCGCAGATCGCGTCGAGTAAGGATGCCTTTCAGGTGCCCGTCCACGGTGATCGGCACGCCGCTGATGTTGTGCTGCTCCATGATGCGGCGGGCGGTGCTGACGGTTTCGTCCGGGGGCAGCGTAATGGGGTCGGTGATGATGCCGTTCTCGCTGCGTTTGACCTTGTCCACCTCGCGGGTCTGCCGCTCGATGGTCATGTTCTTGTGAATGACGCCGATGCCGCCCTCCTGGGCAAGGGCGATGGCGAGATCGCTTTCGGTGACGGTGTCCATCGGCGACGAGACGACGGGGCAGTTGAGGCGGATGTTGCGGGTGAGCAGCGTGCGGGCATCGACGTCGCGCGGGAGAATGTCACTGTACGCGGGCTCCAGGAGGACATCATCAAAAGTGATGCCCTGGTAGGCAATGCGCTCTTGCATGTTGGGGGTGGCTCCTTCGAAGTGCTTTCTTTCTCATTATACAGAAGGAGCAAGGGCTGTCAGGGTGGAAATAAACGCACGGCACGCGCCTGGCTACATAACGGTAGAGGTTGCCCCAGGAAGGCGTGCGGCCACAAGACAGTGGCGCCGGGCGGTCACGGTCTCTCGTCTTGTGGCGCCTCTTGTTTCTTCTGG
>DASZFN010000631.1:0-7266 GCA_035939715.1 Gemmataceae bacterium
CTTGTCCCCGTGGACCGGTGACTGGCGGCCAGAATCTGTTGTATCGAGAATTTATCGCCGCCACGAGGGCTTGTCCCCGTGGAGCGACGAGTGTCAGCCGGGCCAGTCGTGGCTCCACCGGGACAAGCCCGGCGGAGGCCACCAGGCATGTATGCAGCGGTTACTGGCTATCAATCATCGATCCACCGGGTCAAGCCCGGTGGTGTCGTTGCTGCATATCGACACACGCGGAATTAGGTCAGATTTTTGCCCTCGTCATTTCGCTCCGGAATCAAGCCGCCGAGGACGGCGACCCAGCGACTGGCGGCCATGAGCAGCAACATGCCGACGCAGGCGATCACAAATAGCGTCAGGGCAATATTCAGGCTGCCTTTCAGAACTTGTCCCTTGCTGATCATGTCCGGGAACTGAACACCGATCATTTGCACCCCTGCTGTCAGCGTCGTCGATGTGACAAAGAGCATCGGCAAGAGCGTGATCGGCGCATAGCGGCGGCGGCCGGTGTTGATGAGCAGCGTCGTAACGAGGGCTAGAGCCAGGACGGCCAGGAGCTGGTTGGCAATGCCGAACATGGGCCAGATCGTGCTGATCGACCCGGCCCAGATGAGCACGCCCCATCCGGCGGTCACGACGGCAGTGGCAAAGAGCGCTCCTGGAATCCAGTTGGTCTGCTCGAACTTTGGATGGATTTTGCCTAAAGCTTCTTGCAACAGAAAGCGCGCAATGCGGGTGCCGGCATCGATCGTCGTAAGAATGAACAGCGCCTCGAACATGATGGCAAAGTGATACCAGTACTTCATGACGCTATCGATCGCCAGGCCCGTCCAGCGCAAGGCATCGGAAAAGACAAACGCCATGCCCACGGCCAGAGTCACCGCCCCGCCCGTGCGTCCGCGCAGGGCTTCGCCGCCGACCATGCGCTCGACGCCGGCCAGGTCCAGGTGCTGCGGCGCGTCCACGTTGGTCAGGTGCATCCGATCCTTGCTTTCGGGGATGCCGAGCGAGGCGTAAAGCTGGTTAAGCTCGTCCTGGTATGTCGGCACCTCGGTCAAGCTGGTGTTGATGTCGTAGTAGAGGTTTTGCGGCAGCGAAGCCGCCGTGATCAGGGCCACGATGCCGACCAGGCCTTCCATCAGCATGGCGCCGTAGCCGATCATGCGCACGTCGCTTTCCTTGTCGATCATCTTCGGCGTCGTTCCAGAGCTGACGAGAGCATGGAAACCGGAAACCGAGCCGCACATGATGCAGATGAAGAGGAATGGAAAGAGACTTCCCTTGAACGTGGGGCCGCCGTGCGCAAACGTGTGGTTCAACGGCGGACAGGGCAAGCTCGGATTGGCCACGAACACGCCGATGACAATCAGAGCAATCGTGCCAATCTTGAGGAAGCTAGAAAGATAGTCGCGTGGACAGAGCAGCAGCCAGACTGGCAGCACCGAGGCGATAAAGCCGTACGCGGTCAACGCGAGAATTGTCTGGTCCTTGGTCAGGGAGAACAGGCTTTCAAAGCGCGACCCCGGCACCCAGTTGCCGATGATGACCGCCGCCAGCACGGCAACCACGCCAAGCACCGTGGCAATCCAGGTAGCCGTGCCTTGGCAGTTTTTGCGCTGGCCGTAGCGCATGCCGATGCCCATTAACAAGCCGATGGGGATTGTGCACGCGATCGTAAACGTGCCCCAGGAGCTGCCCGGCACGAGCTCCCTTGCGTTCCTAGGCAGAACCAAGGTTTCGTCGCCATCTCCTTTTGGCATGATCTTCAAGCCAAACGGGATCTCAAGGCGGAACGCCTCCGAACGGTGGGTTACAGCATTTGCGCCTATGTAACGAACTTCACATCCAGGCGGGAAATGATAAAGGACGGGGCCCGGCAATGTTTCGGGCAGTTCTTCCCGAAATGAATTGTTTAGGGGCAGCTTGATTTCTGTTCCTGCTGTCAAAACGACTTCATCGCCGCCCAGCGCCTTGACAACAACAAATCCCAGTCCGGCCAGGGCGATGACGACAATGAACAGGATTGCTGCCGAAACAACCACAACGGCGGGTTTGCCCAGCTCCGTGCGGGCGATCTCCGCAAGCGATTTGCCGCCTCGACGAACGGAAGCGGCCAGGACCAGCATGTCCTGCACTGCACCCGCCAGGCAAACGCCGATGACCAACCACAGCAGACCAGGCATGTAACCATATTGAATCGCCAGCACTGGACCAATGAGCGGTCCCGCCCCGGCAATCGCGGCGAAATGGTGACCGAAGAGCACCCATTTATTGGTCGGATCATAGTTGTGCCCGTCCCGAAAACGATGGGCCGGCGTCAGCCGCAAGTCATCCAGCGCCGCGACCTTGGCGGCGAGGAAGGCGCTGTAGTAGCGGTAGGCGATGGCCAGAATGCACAAGGCGCCGAGCAGCACGGGCATGGCCCGCAGCACAAGATGTCCTCCCGTTTCGGTGAAGAACAGATTTGCGAGCAGGAGATGGGACATCAGCAATTCCGCGCTTCGTACTCTTCTTCCCGGCGCTTTTCTTCCAGACACTCGATGAAATCTTGACGCACCGACAGATGGAGGCGCTCCCGGAAGGATTCGTCGAGGTTGTGAATGCAAATAAGGCTTACCACATCGGCAAAGTCCTGATGGCGTCGCGCCGCAAGCTTGAGTTGGATGAGCGTCGCCAGATTGATGTAGTATACCTTCCCCCTTGGTTCCCGAACCTCAGAGGGGTCGGGAAAAGAGATAGGCCCCGGCTTGCCGCTGCCTGGAAAAAGACCGGTTACCAGGATGTCCAGGGTCTGGTTGTTTTTGAGATCGACGAAACGGCGCGGTCTGCCTGGAAGGGGGGCATAATATTTTGGAACAAAGAGACGCTGAAAATCGGCGAAGCCCTCGCCTGTCAGCAAGAAATCCACATCCTTGGTCATGCGCTGGTGGCCATGCACATTCACGGCCATGCCGCCCATCACGGCATAGGCAATGCCGGCCTTTTCCAGGCGTCTGACGAGCCGGCGCATCGTTTGATGCACCGGTCCTTTGCCGGCAAAAAAAAGATCGATCGCCATGAAGAAACCGTCTGGGTCGAAGGGGTCCCTTTTTCGGGACTTTACCACCGGCCGCGAGGTTCGGGGCATTATCCCTCCTTTGGAATCCGCATCGCATAGAACGACCGCCACACAAAGGTAAGCGCGACCGCCAGCATGATGACGCCCACAACAGCGGTGTAGTCAAAGGTACTATGGTCGCGGGCCTTCTCCTTGATCTGGACGGCGATCTCCACGGCGAGCAGGCCGAACAGCGTTGAGAACTTGATGATGGGATTCAGCGCCACGGACGTTGTGTCCTTGAATGGATCGCCGACGGTGTCGCCGATAACGGTCGCTGCATGCAACTGGGTGCCCTTTTCTTTCAGATCGACCTCGACCAGCTTCTTGGCGTTGTCCCAGGCGCCGCCGGTGTTGGCCATGGAGATCGCCTGGAACAGGCCGAACACGGCGATGGAAATCAGATAAGCCACGAAGAAGTTCGGGTCGAAGAACGCGAAGGCGAGCGTGATCGACATGAGCGCGATGAAGATGTTCCACATGCCGCTCTGGGCGTACTGGGTGCAGATGCGCACGACCGTCTTAGAATCCTCCATGTCCGCCTCTTTCTTGTCGAGGTTCATGTTCTTCTTGATGAATTCGACGGCCCGGTAGGCGCCGGTGGTCACGGCTTGCATGGACGCGCCCGAGAACCAGAAAACCACGGTGCCGCCGCAGATGAAGCCGAGGAGCACGGGGGCATCTGTCAGATTAAGATGCAAGAACCCCGCCTTGCCCAGCAGCAGGATGATCGAGAAAATCATCGTCGTGGCGCCCACCACGGCGGTGCCGATGAGCACGGGTTTGGCCGTCGCCTTGAAGGTATTGCCGGCGGAATCGTTGGCTTCGAGGTAGTGTTTGCCGCGCTCAAAGTCCGGCTCGAAACCGAAGTCCCTCCTGATTTCGTCTTTGATGCCCGGGATGTGCTCGGTCTGGGCCAGCTCGAAGATGGATTGGGCGTTGTCGGTCACGGGGCCGTAGCTGTCCACGGCGATGTTCACGGGCCCCATGCAGAGAAAGCCGAACGCCACCAGGCCGAAGGCGAAAATGGAGCCGACGCCGACGAGAGGTTGGCCCTTCACGAGCTCCACGAGCATGAGGCCGTCAAGGCCTTGCAAGCTGACAAAATAGGCGCCGCCCATGAGGCCGGCAATGAGGAGGCCCATCCAGAAGGCGCTAAAGTAGCCCGCCACCAGGCCAGAGAGGATGGTGAGGGACGCCCCGCCTTCGCGGGATGCGGTGACGATCTCATGTACGTGTTTGGAGTGGGAGCTGGTGAAGACCTTTGTGAACTCGGGAATGAGCACGGCCGCCAGGGTGCCGCAACTGATAATGGTGGCCAGTTGCCACCAGAGCTGCGGCATTGCCCTGCCCCCGACCTCCAGATCGCTAATGAGCAGCCAGCTCATGCCGAACGATGTGCTGATGCACAGGATGGACGCGATCCAGATAAGGCGGGTCAACGGCTGCTCGAAATCAAACTCGCGCAGCCCCTTGTATTGCTTCTCCGAGATCGCCTGGTTGATGAAGTAGGAGGCCCCGGACATGAAGTCCATCAGGAAGCGCATGGCGAAAATCCAGACGATCAGCTTGGCCTGAAGGTCGGCCTGCGCCTCGGGGATGGCTAGGGTGATGAACGAGATCAGGGCGACACCGGTGACGCCGTATGTCTCGAAGCCGTCGGCCGTGGGGCCGACCGAGTCGCCGGCATTGTCGCCGGTGCAGTCCGCGATGACGCCGGGATTGCGCGGATCGTCTTCCTTCACGTTGAAAACGATTTTCATCAGGTCGGAACCGATGTCGGCGATCTTGGTGAAGATGCCGCCGGCGATGCGCAAGGCAGAGGCGCCAAGCGATTCGCCGATGGCGAAGCCGAGAAAGCAGTAACCGACGATTTGCCGGTCCACGAACAGGAGGATGATCACCATCATGATCAATTCGAGCGAAATCAGAAAAAGACCGACCGACATGCCCGCCCGCAGCGGGATGTTGACGACATCCCATGGCTGGCCACGGAGGGAGGCAAAAGCCGTGCGCGCGTTGGCGTAGGTGTTGATGCGGATGCCGTACCACGCCACCGCGTACGATCCGCCCATGCCGACCACCGAAAACAAGAGAACCAGCAGAACCGTTTGAACTGACTGCCCCGAGAGGCCCAACTTGAGGCCCAGGAAGTAATAGGTCATCGCGCAGGCGATGATGGCAAACAGCAGCAGCAGAAATTTGCCTTGCTGAATGAGATAAGTCTTGCAGGTCTGGAATATGATCTCCGCGACGTCAAGCATAGATTTGTGCGCGGGCGCCTTCTTGATTTGCGCGCGTAGATATAGGCTGATGCCAAGAGTGCCGGCGATGACACAGGCGCCGTAGAAAAGCAGGTTCCAGGCGGTGATGTCCTGCCCGAATATCTTGAATGTTCCCTTATGCAGGTCGGGAATGGCCAGATCGGCCTCGCCAGCGTGCACCGACGCTGCGGTAACAAGGAGGACAACCAACGCCAGGGCGATTTTCTTCAAGCTGTCCACAAATGCTGTAGTGTGTTGGTACGAAACGGGTTGTGAACGTCCCCGCGAGCGGCTTTTTGCCATTTTGGAGAGATCTCCGCCAAGAAAAGTTCGTGTGCAAGCCTTCCCTAATCAGTAAAGTCAGCATAGGAGCCGTCTGTCAACCCGTCTAGCGCTCGGAAAGAATCTGCCCGCGCAAATCGAGCCCCACTAATCGGTTCCATCCGGCTAACAGTTTCTCGAAGATCGGTCCCGGCCAGGGGAGAGGTGTGTCTTGGATACGGCTCACGCCCGCGAGGCAATAGGGCGTGCTGCTAAGCATGGCTTCATCGGCATTTAGGCAGTCATTCAGGCTAAGCGGCCGCTCCTCGAAGGGGATTCCCAGGTCCTTGCAGAGTTCCTCAGTGACTTGCAGGCTGATGCCGCCCAGAACGGTGTGCCGAGGCGGCGTGGCGACGGTTCCCGCGCGCACCAGCAGGAAGTTGGCGGCCGCGGTTTCCGTGATGTGACCGTCCGTATCGAGCAACAGGGCGCTTGAACCAGGGTTGGACTGACCGGCTTCCAGTTCGGCGAGCCACCAGTGCAAGCGGCTGCGCTGCTTGATTCGCGGATCGATGCAGGCCGCCGGGATGTGCTGGATTTTCGGGATAATCAGGCGCGCGCCTTCTTCAAAAAGCGGCCGATAACGGGAGAAGGGCAGCGGAAAGGTGTGCATGGCGAGCGTTGGCGGAGCCTCGCCTGCACTGCCGGTCTGACCGATGAGATAGCCGATGCCGCCCGGCGTAGCGATCATGATCAAGGCCAGGTCCTGTTCCTGGGCCAGGAGCGCGGTATTCTCCTTGACTAACTTCCCCGCGATTTGGGTCAGCACTTCGTCGGCGAGGGGTTGAGGGACGCACGCCAGGTCGCAACTGCGGCGAAAGCGCGCAAGATGATCGCTCAGCCGGAAGAGGCGGTGGTGGAAAGTACGGCACTGGTCGGTGACTGTCGCGCCGAAGACAAAACCGGCGTCATGGAGAGGTAACGCAAGCTCCGCCTGCGGGAGGTAGCGGCCATTCAGATAAGCGATAGGCCCGGGCATGGAACGGCATCTCATCCTCCGTCCAGTCGCCGTTTAGCCGCGACCCGTTAGGGGAGCGCGAACTCACGTGAGATTTCGGCCGCGCTCCCCTGACGGGTCGCGGCTAAGCCGCGATTGAACGGAGGCAAAACGAAATAGTTCACGCTGCTGTTTCGCGGTATTGAGCCGCGCCGAGCAGTCGGTTGAGGCACTCCATGGTGCGCTCGGTCGCTCCCTGTTGCGACCGAACAAACTGCTGGGCATCGGCGCCCAGGCGCCGGCGTTCGCTCGGATCGGACAACAAGCGCTTGACCACCGCCTCCAGCATTCCGGCGTCGGCGACCTGGATGGCGCCTTCGCATTCCACCAGCCTAGCGGCCGTGTCGCGGAAGTTCCAGACATGCGGGCCAAACACCACCGCCGCCCCGTACGCGGCCGGCTCAATCATGTTCTGGCCGCCGCGCTTGCCGTCGAGGCTGCCGCCGACAAAGGCGACATCGGCAAGCCCCCACAAGGCGGCAAGCTCACCGATCGTATCCACCAACACCACGGCATTGCGGTCGCGCACAGGGGCAGTTAATTCGCTCCGCCGCAGGAACATGAGTCCGGAGCGATGCAGCAGGTGTGCAACT
>DASZFN010000632.1:0-2061 GCA_035939715.1 Gemmataceae bacterium
CAGTCCGGCTGGGCAGCACAACAACCTGTTTTGCCAAGTGATGATCGTTCAGAACGGTGAACCGGTTCTGCACAACGTTGGCGGAACGCAGCTCCGCATCCACGTGCCTTTGCCGCCAAAGGTGACTGAGGCGGCGAAGCCTGCGCCCGCCCCGGCCGCCGCCAAGCAGGCCGAACCTGCAAAACCTCCGGAGAAGCGCCTGACTCGGTTGGAAAAATTACGTTTGGAACAGGAAGAACGAGAAAAAGCTGAAAAGGCTAGCAGCCCCAAGAAGTGAAGACCTTGTGGTGGCAAGTTTTCAACTTGCCGATTTCCAGGCAAGTTGAAAATTTGCCGCCACGATCTGGAGTTACCTGGATTAGTGAGGCGAGTTGCCATGCGAAGCATTATTGCTCTTCTCTGCATTGTATGCCTTACCGATACCGCATTTGCCGAAACTCCTGCGCCAACAAACCTGCAAGTTTTTCCGCCGGACATCAAGCTGCAAACGAATCGCGGCCGGCAATCGTTCGTCGTGCAGGCCACTTACGCCGATGGCATCACGCGTGACGTCACCGCCGAGGCGAAGTCAGCGCTCGGCAATCCGGCGCTCGCAAAGCTAGACAAGAACCTGCTCTATCCTCAAGCGGATGGAACAACCGATCTGAAAATCGAGTTCCACGGCCGAACCGTTGCCGTTCCAGTGAACGTCAAGGACGCCAAAGTTGATCGGCCCATCAGCTTCAAATTGGATGTGATGCCGGTGTTCATGAAGGCCGGCTGCAATCAAGGAAGCTGTCATGGCGCCGCTCGCGGCAAGGACGGGTTCCGCTTGTCCCTCTTCGGCTACGATGCCGACGGCGATCAATATCGTCTCACCCATGAGATCAGCGCCCGGCGAATCAACTTGGCGATTCCCCAAGAAAGTCTCATTCTGGAAAAAGCCACCGGCAAAGTTCCTCACACCGGCGGCACCCGCTTCAAGGAAGATAGCGAGCTCTATCAGACCCTGGTCCGCTGGTTAGAGGCGGCTGCCCCTCAGGATCCGGCTAATGTCCCGACCCCGATCTCGCTGGAGCTGCTTCCCAAGAATGCCGTGCTCGACGGCAAGAGCGCCGCCCAACGAATGGTCGTGCGAGCGAAGTACTCGGACGGCAGCGAGCGCGACGTGACCTCGCTGGCGCTCTTCCTCAGCAACAATGATACGTCGGCGACTATCTCGCCCGAAGGCGTGGTGACGGCCGGGGACCGAGGCGAGGCGTTCGTCATGGCTCGTTTCGCGACGTTTACCGTGGGGGCGCAAATCATTGTTCTTCCGAAGGGGCTTCAGTTCTCCTTTCCCCAGATTGCCGAAAAGAATTACATCGACACGCTGGTCAACAACAAACTGAAGAAGCTGCGAGTAGCGCCTTCGGAGCTTTGCACCGATGAAGCCTTTCTTCGGCGAGCCTACATCGACATCATCGGCATGCTGCCGACGCCCGACGAACATCAGGGGTTCACGAGCAACACCGCGCCCAACAAACGCGAATTGCTAGTGGCTGAATTACTGGGCCGCAAGGAGTTCGCCGAGCAGTGGGTCATGAAGTGGGCCGAGCTGCTGCAGATCCGCTCGTCGAATCAAGTGAGCTATAAGGCGACCTTGCTCTATTACAACTGGCTGCAGGACAAGATCGCCAAGAATGTGCCCATGGACCAGATGGTGCAAGAGCTGCTGGCGGCCAAGGGCGGCACGTTCAAGAACCCCGCCACGAATTACTATCAAAACGAGACGGACACGCTCAAGGTAGCCGAGAACGTGGCCCAGGTCTTCATGGGCATGCGTATCCAGTGCGCACAGTGCCACAATCACCCCTTCGACCGTTGGACGCAGGATGATTACTACGGCTTCGCGGCTTTCTTTTCGCAGATCGGCCGCAAGGGCACCGACGACCCGCGTGAGATCGTGGTGTTCAATAGCGGCGGCGGGGAAGTGAATCATCCCGTACGCGGCCAGCCCATGAAGCCGAAGTTCCTGGGCGGGGACTCCCCTGACCTGGCCGGGAAGGACCGCCGTCAAGTGCTCGCCAAGTGGCTGGCTTC
>DASZFN010000633.1:0-18142 GCA_035939715.1 Gemmataceae bacterium
TGCGTCTTAGCCTCGCGTGAACCTTGAGCTTCCATTGGTCCACGTGGTCAAGCAATGGGCAGCGCGAGGCAGCGGAGTATCTGCGCGCACGCGGCGCCGATCTGAACTGGATCCCCTCCTGGGCAAAAGAAACACCCCTCGACATGGCCGCGTGTTCCGGGGACAAAGATCTGGCCGAGTGGCTGCGCGGTCTCGGCGCCAGGTCGGCCAAAGAACTGAACTGATGTGACGTCGCTCATCTGACACAGATTCAGTGACTGATATCGATCTTGGGCAGTGCTGCCCTGAGTTCCTTCACCCCCGCGTCCGTGACTGCGGTGAACCCGACTTCCAGGGTCCGCAAGTTCTTGAGGTCCTTCAGCTCTTTGAGCCCCGTGTCCGTAACTTTGGTGCCGTTGAGGTATAGGGTCTGCAAGCTCTTGAGTTCCTTCAGCTCCTTCAAGCCGGCGTCCGTGACCGCGGTGACGCTGAGGTACAACGCCTGCAAGTTCTTGAGTTCTTTCAACTCTTTCAGTCCCACATCCGTGACCTTGGTGTTGTCGAGGTCCAGCCTCTGCAAGCTCTTGAGCTCCTTCAACTCCTTCAGGCCTGCGTCGGTGATTGTGGTGTCGCGGAGGTTTAGCGCCTGCAAGCTTTTGAGTTCCTTCAGCATCTTCAGCCCCGCGTCTGTGACCTTGGTGTAGCCGAGGCCCAGCGACTGCAAGTTCTTGAGTTCCTTCAACTCCTTCAACCCCGCATCGGTGACCTTGTCGCCCAGATCCAGGAACCGCAAGCTTTTGAGTTCCTTCAGCACCTTCAGCCCGGCGTCCGTGACCTTGCTGTTGTCGAGGTCCACGCCCACGACGGGCTGGCCGGGTCGCTTGGCGTCCACCTCCACGCGGCCGCCCAACTTCTTTATCGCCTCGATGGCCGTCGCTTCGTCTGCCCGGCCTGGGCCTGCCAGGAGCAACAATCCCAGGACAACGCCTCCCGCCCGCCATCGCTGTCGCGACATGATATCCTCTCCGAACATCCGTCACGCACCCCGTCTCAACACGGCCGATTTGTTCGATATTCTTGGCTGATCACAATAAATGGATTACGAGTGGGAAGACAAGCGCAAATGTATCCCGGTGGAGTTCACCCTGTGTCTTCACTATCCCGCCGCTGACGCGCTCCGTCGATCGTGCTAGAATGCACCGATCCCGTGAGAAGGAGAGCGAATCATGTCGACGGTCACGATTGAAGAAGCTCAGGCCAAGCTGACCGATCTGATCCACAACCTCACGCCGGGCGCAGAAGTGGTGATCACCGAGAATAACAGGCCCGTGGCGCGCTTGCTGGCAACAAAGCAAGAACCGCAGCGGCAGCAGCGGCAACTGAGCAGCCTGCGCGGAAGCATCCTGTACATGGCCCCCGATTTCGATACTGCGCTTGATGATTTCAGGGAGTACATGGAGTGAGGCACCTACTCGACGGTCATTCCTTACTCTGGGCCGTGGACGACCCGGCAAAACTTGGACCTGGGGCGGTCGCGGCCATGCAAGACCCGGCGAATGAGCTGCTCCTGAGTGCCGGCACGATTTGGGAACTTGCGATCAAAGTCGGGCTGAAGAAGCTATCGCTGTCGCTGCCGTTTCGGCAATGGGTCACCAAAGCCATCGTCGATCTCGGGTTGACCGTGCTGCCCATCACGGTCGAGTACGCCGATATTCAGGCCGGGCTACCGCCCCACCATCGCGACCCGTTCGACCGTCTTCTCATTGCCCAGGCGATGGTTGAGAAAGCTCCAATAATCAGTATCGATGTAGCGTTCGATCCCAATGGAGTGAGCCGGGTTTGGTGAGGCCTACCGTGTCATGACGGCGGCATCAAGATTGAGAATGGCATTGGCCACTACTGTGGCAGCAGCAAGCTCGACCGGGTCGAGTTCCCCGGCTGCCGTGTGTTCTCCAATGTGCAGATATTTCTTGGCGCTGGCCGGATCTTTTCGGAACAGGGCACACTCCGTTTCGTAAAGCCTTGTCACGAGTTTCAGCTCCGCGTCCATGGGCTTGCGCGTGGCCCCGGCGCGGAAAGCGAAGACGAGACGGTCCTCGCGCGTGGCGCCTCCTTCGCGCAACATGCGCTCGCCTAGGCCGCGGGCGGCCTCGACGAACTGGGGATCGTTGAGAAGCACCAACGGCTGCAAGGGGGTGCTGGTCGATTGCCGGCGCACGACACAGACTTCCCGGCTGGGCGTGTCGAAGGTCAGCATGTTGGGCGGCGGGGAAGTCCGCCGCCAGAACGTATACAGGCTGCGGCGATAGAGGCCTTCGCCCTTGTCCGCCACATAGGCAGGCAAGAAGGCGTTTTGCTCTCTCCAGAGGCCGGGCGGCTGATAGGGCTTCACCGGGGGACCGCCGATTTTTTCGACCAGCAGAGCACCGGCCGCCAGCGCCGCATCACGGAGTTCCTCGGCCGATAGACGCCGGCTCGGACCGCGCGCCAGCAGGAGATTATCCGGATCATGCTCGCGAAGCTGCGGCGCGGCCGCGGAGCGCTGCCGATAGGTGGATGAGAGAACGATCTTCTTGCACAGCGCCTTGACGTCCCAGCCGGAATCGATGAAGTCTCGCGCCAGCCAGTCGAGCAGTTCCGGATGGGTCGGCAGGGCGCCCTGCGTGCCGAAGTTTTCCGTCGTCGTCACGATGCCCCGGCCGAAAAACGTTTGCCAGAAGTGATTGACGGCCACGCGCGCCGTCAGTGGATGATTCGGCTCGGTTAGCCAGCGCGCCAGCCCCAGGCGATTGCGCGGCGCAGCCTTCGGGAAAGCAAGCAAGGCTGCAGGGGTCTGCCGAGCGACCGGCCGGTTCCTGGGGGCATCATAGGCACCGCGCGTGAGGATGTAGGCCTGGCGAGGCTGCGGCATTTCTTGCATCGTCATGATCTCGAAGACACCAGTCTGCGCTGCGAACAGACGCTCGCGGGCCTGGCGAAGCTCCTCTCGAGCTTTCACTGCGTCCGTGTCCACAGCGCTGAAATAGTAAGATCGAAGGCCCGACTCGTCATTGCGTGCCAGGGCTTCGGCGAGGGCCTTGCCGTCGTGAAGGTGGGCGATTTCGACGGCGGTCAGCGCCCGGTTGTAGACGCGCAGCTCATCGAGCAGTCCGTCCTTCAGGCCCGTGGAGCGGAAGCGGGCGCCGAAAGCGAAGCCGCTTTGTCCGCCGTTGTACGTGGCCCCGCCTCCCGACTCCGTGTTCTTGCGCAGATTGTCGCGCACCACTTCCGTCTCGGCGAGTTTGCCGTCGAGATAAATATGGAGGCCGGCTGCCTTGCCGGAGGCGTCGTGGGTTACGGCAACATGCACCCATTGGTTGGCGGGCAGAACCGTCCGCGTCTGCACGGCCATCACATTGCCGGGCCAGAAGCGAATCAAGCCGAAGAACAGCCGGCCGTCGTCAAATGATAACTCCGTGCCGTGGAAGCCGGTATCCGTCCCGCTTTGACAGTGGAAGACAATCCCTTGCTTCATGACTACAGGTGTGCGCAGCCAGAACGATGCGGTGAAGGCTTGGCCGCGGTCGAGACTCCCCGCCACGCGCGGAAATGTGGCCGCCTCATCGCCGTTGAACTGTAACGCTTTGCCGATCTTTCCCGGCACGAGCTTATTGGCGGCGGACGTGGAGGCTGGATTCTTCGCATCGGACAGGTTGTCAAGCTGGTTCTTTTCTGTGATTGCGTCAAGCGGATAGTAGCCGACCAGCCCCGGAATGTCCGGTTTGGGATGGGTGCGGCCAAGCCAATCGCGAAAGGCAACTTCACGCGATTTCTCAATATCTCGAAGCCGGGCTTCGCGCGCGGCCACATCTCCGGCCAGCCGGGCCAAGGTCCGTTCCTGCTCGGATGTCGGCAGAAGGAGTGCGGGTGTCGGCCGGAAGTGCGAGTTATCGTAGGTGCCCCACTCATCGATGCTGTTAAAGAAGGCCCCCAGCCCGTAGTAGTCCGCCATGGTAAAAGGATCGAACTTGTGATCGTGGCAGCGGGAGCATTCGAGCGTCAAGCCGAGAAAAGCCGTGGCAACCGTGTGCACGCGGTCCGACACATACTCGTTGCGGAACTCCTCGGGAATGCTGCCGCCTTCGTTGGTCATGCGGTTGAGCCGGCAAAACGCCGTGGCCAGGCGCTGCTCGCGCGTGGGATGGTCGAGGAGGTCGCCGGCCAGTTGCCAGGTGATGAACTGGTCGAACGGAAGGTTGTCGTTGAACGCCTTGATGACCCAGTCGCGCCAGGGCCAGACGTGCGTGTCGCCGTCGGCCTGATAGCCGAAGGAGTCGGCGTACCGCGCCAGGTCCAGCCAATCCTGAGCAAGGCGCTCGCCGAAATGCGGCGAGGCAAGCAGGCGGTCCACCACTTTTTCAAACGCTTGCGGCGAACGATCCGAAAGAAAAGCATCCACGTCGGCTTGCCTGGGCGGCAGCCCCGTGAGATCGAATGTGACCCGGCGAATCCAATCCTCGCGCGCTGCGGGCGGCGAAGGCTTCCACGCTTCTCTATCGAGCCGCGCCAGCACGAAGCAGTCAAGCGGATTGGCCGGCCAGGAGTCATTCGAAACCTTCGGCAGCGGCACCCTGTCCGGCAACGGCAGAAAAGCCCAGTGCGGCTTGTACTCCGCGCCCTCGGCAATCCACTGCCGTATAAGTTCGATCTCTTTCGGACTCAGCATGAGATTAGACTTGGGGGGCGGCATATGACTCTTATCGGTGGCCGTGATGCGCCGAACGAGTTCGCTTTCCTCGGGCTTGCCGGGAACGATGACGCCGGCGTCGATGGCCCCAGCGGGCGTGTCCAGGCGCAGATCGGCCTTGCGCGGTTTCGGATCGGGGCCATGGCATGCGTAGCAACGATCGGCCAGGAGGGGGCGGATCTGAAAATTGTAATCCACCTTCTCCCCGGGCCCCGCCGACGCCGCTTTGGCCGGGAACGTCACGGAAAAGAACGCGGTTATGATCGCAGTGGGAAGCAAGGGCAGCTTCCTCGAGAGCATGCCTGAATCTCCAAAAGCGAGGCCAGAGCAATGAGGTAGGACTTCATGGGCTGCAGAAGCCACCGCTGCAACCCCCTGTCTATCATTTCGTGGAGAAACTCTTGGAGTACGTGCTCGACGCCCACAACATCCGCGGCGCGGGGAGACTTTATCTCCCATAAGCAGGTTCCGCTAACTGGCGAAGATGCGGTCCATTCGCGTGGCCAGATCTTTGAGGGCGGCTTCGTCCTTGGATTGAGCGCCTGGCTGCTCCGAGATGCCCCAGCCCTCATAGCCAACGTCATCCAGGGCCTTCAGGATCGCCGGCCAATGATTGCTGCCTTCAAGGAGGCGGACATTGAAGCCTTCGCGAAGATCCAACAACTGCTTCGCCTTGTCGCGGCTGTATTCCTTGACGTGCAGTTTGAGAATGCGCTTGCCGAGCACGGGAATCCAGGTCTCTGGATCGCTGTAGCGGACTACGTTACCGATATCGAAATGCCAGCCGACCTGATCGCTGTCGATGGCATCGAGCAGGTCCTTCGCCTGCTCCGGCTTGGTGATGAAATTGTTCCACACATTTTCGATTGCAATTTTCACGCCCAGATCCCTGGCATGCGGAACCGCTTTGCGGATTTCCGCGACGCAACGAGCAAAACAATCTTCATAGGTCACCTTGTCTTTTACTATCCCCGGTACCAGGAGCACGGAGCTGGCGCCATAGCGCTTCGCGTCCTTAAGTGCTTGCAACAATCCCTCGAACCCTTCCCTGCGGATCTTTTCCCGGGCATCGGAGAGCGGCTTGTCCCAATGAGTGCTGCAGCAAACACTGGCGGCCTTGAGACCGGTCGTTTCCAGTGCCTTGAGCACCTGATCCTGATTCATGTGACTCATCGGTTCCACGCCTTCAAAGCCTGCCGCCTTGCACGCCTTGAACTTCTCCATCACTGTGCCGGGGACTGTGCCGGGATAGCTTATGGTCGCGTACATGATCGCTTTTTTGATATTGCGCTTCCTGTCCGCGGCTGGCGCTTCCCCAACCGTCAGAGGCACGGCAAGTGTCGCAAGGCTGCCTGCGCCCAGCTTCACAAAGTCACGGCGATTCAAGGCGTCTCGCATGCTAGGCTCCGTGGAACAGTGTCAATGAAAGTTCTCATTCCCAATTAAGCCGAAATCCGCAGCGACTGGCACGTGGCGATATAGCTGTCTTCCAACCGAACCGGGACGCATAGATCCACGGACAACCACAAAGGCATCTCCGGGAGCGCGCGGCCCAGCTTTAGCGTTTCGGGCCATACTTCAACGCGTGGATTCTTGCGCACGGCGACTGCCCGGTAGGCCGTCGCGTACAGTCCCGTCGGTGATTGCCAGACCCGTCGGCGATCCTTGACATCAAGGACGGCAAACAATTCCTTGTGCAGGTTGGCCGACGGCGCCGTGACGACATCGACGATCATCACGCCAATGCCATGTTTGAGATAACCGGCACATTTGGCTGCAAAGGTTCGCCGGCTACCGGCCCGATCCTTATTGGCTGGGCTCACCAATTCAATAGCGGCGCGCAATTCTGCGCCGCCCAGGTCCTGGTACACGAGCACTTCGTAGCTGTCCAGGTGTGCGAAGTCAACCTTGGCCGTAAGCTTCGGTCGTGGCGGAGACCAGCCGGCGGTTTCCTTGACGCGGTCTTTACCGTTGGACGACCTTAACTCCATGGTGGCGACGTCGATTTCCAATTCCGGTCCCAGGCTGATTTCCGATTCGGCGAAATAATCGGCAGGCAGGGTTTGCTGATTGAGCTGCTGCGCGATAAAGGTAGCCCAGGAGTGGTGAAATCCCTCCCAGCGCCGCGGACCGTGCAGGGGCGGATGGAAGTGATCCAGCAACGGCATAGCTTGCCTCCGGAAGGCGCGAAATGTCTTCTCTTCTCACCGAGCGATCGACTGAATCGCTTCGCTTGCTGTCAGATTCTCACGCGCATCAGGCGGGAGGTTTGCGCCGCAGACGGCTTTCACAGCCCGCAGAATCTCCGCTTCTTCTCGAAAGCCAACCAGCACCGGCACGATGCCGTAGATCATCCGTCGCTGGTCGGCGGGGGCAGCGGCGAAGATCGCGAGAATTTCTTCCAGCACCGGCTCTGCGACTGCGTGGACGGCAAGAGCCTGGGCCAGTTCCTTGATCATCTCGTCGTCGGTTAACGGCGGCGCCGGCGGTACTGCCGGCTGCGTGACGCGCTCGATTTCCGCCGCCGATAAGCCGCGGTGCAGCATTTCCTTCAACAATTCATTGTGCGCCTGCTTCAAACGAACTCCCCGCCAGCACAGGAGACCGGTGAACACCAGGGCGGCGGCCGTCAAGACGGCAAGCATCCAGATCACTTCGGTTGTTTGCATTGATTTCAAAAAGAGGACTGCGCCGCAAGCGACTAGAGGAAGGAAGCCGAGGAACACCGGCAACCAAGCTTCCAGAAGGTTCCAGAGGGGGTGTTTGCTGTCTGACATCGTCCTTTACTCCCGCCTCGCGTTTGGCACATGAGCAACGGCGCTAATGCCCGTGGCCGTGATTGTGCTCTCCCTGAAACAGTTTATGATGCTCGTCGCCGCGGGCGATGAGGTAGGCGAGCAGATCCAGGATTTCCTCGCGCGTCAGCTTGTCCAGCAGTCCCTTGGGCATGATTGACGTTTCGGATTTTTTCTTTTCCGCGACATCCGACTTCTTGATCACAATGGGCTGAGACTTGGCGAGCGGGTTTTCGATGACCTTATACGCGTCGGGTGTTTCCTCGAGAATGAGCCCCGTGATCAGCTTGCCGGAATTGGTCTCGATGATGTAGGTGTAATACTTCTCGTTGATCCGGAACGAGGGCTCGAGAATGTCCCTGAGGATGTCCGCGGGCTTGAGCTTGGGGTCGAGCTTGGTGAGATCGGGGCCGAGGTCCGTGCCGGCGCCGTTCAACTTGTGGCAAGATACGCAGCTTGCCACCTGGAAGATCTGCTTGGCGTTGCTGAGCGAGCGGCCGTGGTCGAGCTGCTCGACGGCGGAGGCCAATTCCTCGAACTTCCACTCCTTGCGCGGGCGATTGAACTTCAAGAGCTCGTCCGCGATCGGTAGCGGGTGCTTGGCCAGATAGGTCTCGGCATCGGCCAAGTACTCGTCCAGATCATCCAGGACATAAAGCGCTCCGTACATGCGCCGCCAGTGGCCTGGATAGGTGCAGACATACGGATAGACGCCGGGCTGCCGAGGCGCCGTGAAGCTCAACTTTTGCGTGCCGCGCGGCTGGAGCAGCCGGCTGGACAGCAGAATCTTACCGGAAGGCGGCACATACTGCCGGTCCGCGGCGCCGGGCTGCGTGGCCGTGGCTTCGGCCAGCGTGCCGATCTCCTCGAGCGCTCCCTGCTGGGTGATCACAAAATTGTGCGGCATGAGATCGTTGTTCTCAAAGACGATCTCCACCGGCTTGCCTGCTCGGACCACGATGCGCTCTTTGTTGTAGAGCATCTGCTCCGGCACCGTGGCGATGTGGATCACGCGCACGCCCAGTTCGCCCAGTTCTTTGCGGGCTTCCTTTGCCTCCGCAAGAGGCAGCAGGCTGGCGAGGGAATCGGCAAGGTGCATGGCATCCAGGACCGCCGGCGTTGTGCGTTCCGCCGCCGGAATCCTGCGCACATAGGCGAGGATTTGGCTGAGAAGCGGCCGAGTTTCTTCCTTCGGCCAGTAGGCGACAGGGATGCGCTGAAGCGCCTGGACGGCAGCCGCCCGATCGACATCCTCGCGGACGAAGCGTGCCAGCGACTTGAAGGCGTCCGCTTCCTGGCCGCGGACTGACGTCACTGCGTTCATGGCGGCATGGCGAATGGCGCGGTCGGGCGATTCGGGGCTGATCTCGTAGACCCCTTTTTCACTGGGTGCGGCAAGCTTGGTTTTCTCAAAGACGACGTGGCGGGCGTCGTCAAGCACCTTGAGCGTGAAGTTGTTCAGGCGCTTGCCGAGGCCATCGTCGGTGCGGTTGTAAACGGCAATGGCATCGATGGGGAATTCAGCGCCCAGGTCCACCTCCCACCAGGGGCTTTGCGTATTCTCTTCGGAATGAGTCTGGCCGCCGTCGCTCCACTTGCCGCTCGTGTTGCCGTCGATGGCCTTGCCGGCCTCGCCGCCGTTGGCCGTGTTCTTCTGAGCAGCCTTGCCTTCACGAGCGACGTTGCGGCCGTCACTGTAAACCTCGACCTCGGCCAGGGTCAGCGTCTTTCTCCTGCCGGGCAGCTCCACGCGCACAAAGCGGCCAAGGATCGGCTTGGCGTTCGATGTTCGGGAAGCCAACTCAGCCGGCAAGCCATGGAGCAACGGCTCCACTTTCGGGTAGAGGCTGGCGCGTTGGCCGGGATCGCGAATGAGCGGCATGGCGCTCACCAGGTCGCGCAAAGCGTGTGCCGACCGGGTCCCGAGCGACCAGGCCTTGTCGACGTTGCCGTCCGCTGCGATCAAGGCCACATAGCCAAGTTCGCGCGTGACCGGGGTCTTCGCCTGCGTGGCGAGCTTCTCCAGCTGATTACGAATCCCTGCCAGTTCGGCGGCAGTCCGGCTGGTCAGGAGGCGAACCAGGTCGAACAGAACGCCTTCTTCCTGATTCTTCGAGCGCTCGTCCTGGCCGTGAATCGCGTCGAGCAGCACGTCAAGCTGGCCCTTGTGCTCCAGCTTGGCCAGACCATTGACTGCCTCAGCACGGGCCTCGTCACGCACGCTCTTGCGGGCGAGAACTTCCTGGTAGACGGCCGGGCCGGGCTTCATCTTCAGCAGGTCATCGGTGTTTACGGTCCGCAGGAAGTAACGCGCCCCGGCCGGAGTCGTGAAAGAAATCGTTTCGCCGGCGGCGATGGCTTTTCTGACAAAAGGATCGAGGGCTTTAATCGTTTCCGTGCGGACGAAGTCCAGATACTCGTCCGTAGGAAGTTCCTCAGAAATAAGCACGACTTCCGCGGCCTCGGGCACAGTGAAGAAGCTGGCGGCGCGTACCGCTTCTAACCGTACGCGCGGCTGGGCGTCGGCAGCGAGCCGTTTCAGCAATTCCAGGGCATCGGGCACGCGGTCGCGCCAGGAGCAGAGCACGCGCGTGGCCGCGGCACGGGCATGGAAATCCTGCGCTTGGAGCACTCGTTTCAGCAGATCCACGTCCGCGACATTGTGGGATTGGTGCAGCCACAGTCCTTCGAGAACATTGTGCTCATACCGCGGATCATTCCGGTCGAGATGGGCAATCCATTTGTCTGCCGCGGCAATCACCTGGTCGCTGTCGCGGCCGCTTAGCTCAATGCGAGCGCGGTAACGAACGCGGTCTTCCGGCTCCTTGAGCAGGTCGAGCAATTTCTCGATCGGCGTGGCGGCGATCCTGGCGGGCGTCAAAAGGGGCCGATCTTCATACGTGATGCGATAGATACGGCCATGTGCGCGGTCGCGATTGGGATCGCGCAGATGGTGCTGCATGTGGCCGATGATGGGGTTCTGCCAGTCGAGAAAGTATATGGAGCCGTCCGGCGCGACCTTGATATCGGATGGCCGGAAGTTGGGATCGCTGGAAAAAACCAGGCGCTCCGCTTCGGCGCCGGCCAGGCTGGCGCCCTTGTCGCGTATCTTATATTGGAGGATGCCCTGGTAGCCGATCACGTTTGCCACCAGCAAATTGCCCTGCATCTCTTCCGGGAAATGCCGGCTGGAGAGGATTTCGATGCCGGGGCAGGGGCGTGTCCATTGCTGGTAAACCTGCGGCGGATGCGGATGCTTCTGCGGAAACTCCAGATGACCCGAGAACAGGGCGGCATCATAAGGCTGCGCGCCCGTGCCGTCCACGACAATGTCTTGCCCCCAGTAGTTAAATACGTGGCCGTGCGGGTTGGCAAAGGGATAGGTGACGTAAACGTCGAACTTCTGCGTGCGCGGCTCGTAACGGAAGATGCCGGCGTTGGCCAGCCGCCGCGGCGGGCCGTAGGGCGTCTCCACCTGGCTGTGATGAAACGTGCCTTCCTGGAAGTACACGGCGCCGCCCGGATCGAGCGTGAAGCTGTTCGAGGTGTGGTGGGTGTCAGCCGAGTCCAGCCCTTCGACCAGGCGAACGCGAAGATCGGCCTTGTCGCCGCCAGTTGTGTCTTTCAAGAACAGGAGGCCGGGCGCCTGGGCAAGCAGCACGCCATTGTTGTAGAACTCGAACCCGGTCGGGCAGTGCAGGTGGTCGGCGAACACGGTGCACTTGTCCGCCTTTCCGGCGCCCTTGGTGTCTTCGAGAATGAGGAGCTTGTCGTTCATCTCCTCCTTCGGCTTCCAGTGGGGATAGCTCGGCCACGCCGCCACCCATAGCCGGCCCTTGGTGTCGAATGCCATCTGCACGGGCTTGGCAAGTTCCGGATACTCCTTCTCCGAGGCGAAGAGGGTGACCTTCATGCCCTTGGCTAGCGTCATCTTCTGGATGGCGTCTTCACCGTCGAGAAAGAGATTCGTGCCGTTTGGTCCGGGTCCGGGCTTGTTTGTGGTCACCGGAATGAACGGCGGCGTGTTGCTGTCGTCAACCTTCAGATCCTCACCCTGCGCGACCGCCCAGATGCGTTTGTCGCGGTTGGCCGCCATCACGTCCAGCGCCTGCATCTCGCGCTGCATGACCATGCGGTTGGAGATGCCGTTGTAGACCAGGTCGGCGCGGCCGCCGAAGACGTTGTAGCCGTCCAGCGTGCGATAGCGCTCGAACCAGTAGAAGTTTTTGTCGAGCACGGCCTGGCGAAGTTTTTCGAACGCTTGCTTGTCCTGCGTCAGCTCCGGCTCTTTCTCAAAGAGGGCACGGTCGATGGCGCGAGCGATTTGGTAATTGCCGCTTTCATTCGGGTGAATGCCGTTAATCGTGAACGGCCCGGACTCCTTGCCGTACGATTCGCGCGTGGCCTTGAACAAATCGACCAAGGGAACGTGGTTGGCCCTGGCGACCTCGGCCATGGCAGTCGTGTAGAGTTCAAGGCGTTTGTTGTTTTCGTTGCCGTCAGGCAGATTGCGGTCGTGCAGATTCTCGTGCGCGATGGGCGAGAAAAGGACCAGCCGCGGTGCGCTCTTGCCGTTATATTTTTCCTTGAGCGTATGCTTGACGAAAGCGTCGAGGTCCGCCTTGAACTTATTGAGTCCAGCCGCGCCACCGAAGGACTCGTTGTAGCCAAAAAAAGCGAACACAACATCGGCCTTTTCCTTGCTGAGCCATTCGTCCGGTGTGCCGAACATCGCCGAGCGCAGCCGGAGGTTCAGCTCATCGCCGGAAAAACCTAGATCGCGGAACATGAGTTGGAGTTTCGGGAAGCGGGTTTGAAGCAGCGTTTCCAGCCAGCCGTCGTGCTGCATGCGGTCGGCGAGCGTGTTGCCGATGAGACAGATGTGATCGCCTTGCTTGAGGTTGAGTCCTGTTGAGCCCTTGGAAGCATCATCGGCATTCACGGACAGGCGGGCAGCCAGAAGCGCCAGTCCGGTCAGCATGGCGGCCAGAGTGCCAAGAATGAATCCACGATGGCAGGGACAGCGGTAGCCAGGTACAGCCATCAACGATCTCCCTTGAGGTCGGCGGGTGGTTTGCTTCGCTATATCGTAGCAGAGCGAAAATGGGGCGGGTTGTCCAGAACCTTTTACGTTAAAATCCCTGACACTGGAGCATGCTCCTCGACCCCGGTCAAGCGCATGTCGAGCCCTTGCACCTTGTAGGTGAGCCGCTCGTGGTCGATGCCCAGGCAGTGCAGGATGGTGGCGTTGAGGTCGTGGATGTGCACCGGGTTCTCGACAATGTTGTAGCAGAAGTCGTCCGTTTTGCCGAAGACGATGCCCGGCTTGACGCCGCCGCCGGCCATCCAGATGGTGAAGCAGCGCGGATGATGGTCGCGGCCGTAGTTCTCGCGCGTGAGCTTGCCCTGGCAATAGATCGTCCGTCCAAATTCGCCGCCCCAGACTACCAGCGTCTCGTCGAGCATGCCGCGTTGCTTGAGGTCCTTGATCAGGGCATAACACGGCTGATCCACATCCCGGCACTGGTTGGGCAGGTCGCTGGCAACGTTAAAGTGTTGGTCCCAGCCGCGATGGAAAATCTGAATGAAGCGCACGCCGCGCTCAGCCAGCCGGCGTGCCAGCAGGCAGCTCGCGGCAAAGGTGCCGGGCTTGTGCACGTCAGGGCCATACATGTCCGTAATGCGCTTGGGTTCTCCGGCCAGGTCTGCTAGCTCGGGGACGGACGACTGCATTCGGAACGCCATCTCATACTGGGCGATGCGGGCTTGCGTCTCCGGATCGGCGACTTCATCGAGTTGTTTCTGGTTTAACCGGGCCAGGGAATCCAGCATGCGCCGCCGTGTCTGCGCGCTAACTCCGGGCGGGTTGGAAAGGAACAGCACTGGGTCGCCTTTGGAGCGCAGAGCCACGCCTTGGTACTTGCTGGGCAAAAAGCCGGCGCCCCACAGGCGGTTGTAGATGGCCTGAGCTTCTTTCCGGCCGGTCCACGAAGCGGTCATGACCACAAACGCCGGCAAATTCCTGTTTTCACTGCCGAGGCCATAGCTCAGCCACGCGCCTAAGCTGGCCCGACCGGGCAATTGATGGCCGGTGCAAATGTATGTAACGGCCGGGTCGTGGTTGATGGCTTCTGTCCACACCGATTTGACGATGGCAATGTCATCAACCATCTTGGCGGTCCACGGCATGAGCTCGCTGACCCAGGTGCCTGCTTTGCCATGCTGCGCGAACTTATACTTGGAAGGCGCTACCGGAAAGCGCGTTTGTCCGCTCGTCATCGTCGTGAGGCGCTGGCCTTTGCGGATCGATTCCGGCAGGTCCTTGTCGAACATCTCGGCCATCTTCGGCTTGTAATCGAAGAGGTCCATCTGCGATGGGCCTTCGTTCATGAAGAGATAGATGGCCCGCTTGGCCTTGGGGGCAAAGTGAGGCAGATCGCCAAGCCCGCCGGTTGGCGAGAGCGTCGCAGCACCTGCCCTGGCCGGCAGGAGCGAGGTCAAAGCCGCGGTGCCGAGGCCCAGGGCGCTACGGCCGAAGAAATGCCGACGGGTTATGGATTGAGAGTGCTCAAACACTGGATTCATGGGAATCGCTCCCGACCGTGCGACATGTTAATGCAATAATCTTGTCAACGCTTTGCCTTACCGCCGCGCGCGGGCTGCCTTGCATTGGAGTCTTTCGCTGCTGCAATTACCTTCGTAACTCCTGAGCTCGAAACCTCGTGATCTTCAAGATATTCATCCAAAAGTTCCCAGAAACGCTTCATTGCTTCAGCTTCGTCGGCGCTGTGGAGAACAATGGTCTCTTCCCAGCTACGCTGGCTTGATCCAAACCGCTTGTGAATCCAGTCTCGGAAATCAGGCAAGAACTCATCGGCTGCGCTGATGCCATGGGTCTGCAGCGCATGCTCATAACCCCGAAGGAATGCAGCCAGTCGCGTCAGCGAAGGTGTGCCAATATACATGCCCAGCCGGCCGCGCATCTCCTTCAAAAGGCAAAGTACTTGTGCCACGATCCTGCTCCTAGAAATCGACCGCGGAGTGCTCGTCAACTCCGCCGATGGCGTCGAAGTCTTTCAACCATTGATCCGCCGGTATGCCATTCGGATGCAAGTTATCGAACATCAAATCTCCGACACGGACGCCGACATGCCTGCCATTTTGCGTGATCGTCGACCGACCTTCATCATAACTGAGGCAGACCATGAAGTCGCGGCCCGCCTTGCCTCGAATTTCGACTAACCGCCCACCGTATCCAGCGGCTTGCAGCGCGGCCTTGATGTTTTGAGCACATTCTTGGCATTGGAAGACATCGAAGCCAGGCGCCGCCTTTGACGCTACAATCTGCGGTTCCGTTGCTGGCACTGCCTGCGCTCCCGCCTACCCTTTGTTAACCACTTCATCGAGGTTGAGCAGCAGGTTGGCAATCATAGTCCACGCGGCCAACTCGCTTGCCTTCAAGCTGGCGTCCGGCTTCGATTCGCCGATAGCGATCAAACTCCTAGCTTCCTTCAAGTCGCGGCCGTAGGTTGCCAGATGATCTTTGTACTCGGTGACTAGTTCCGCTAACTCTCTGGCGTCCGGGGAACGGGAAGTCGCAAGGCGAAACATGTAATTGATTCTTGCTTCCGCCGTTCCCTTGCATTCATGCATGGTTCGCTCGGCCAGGGCGCGGGCGCACTCGACATATTGCGTTTCATTCAGAAGCAAGAGAGCCTGCAGGGGCGTGTTTGTTCGCTCGCGGCGCACGGTGCAGGCTTCGCGCGAGGGGGCGTCGAAGGCGTTCATTTGCGGAGGCGAGGCGGTTCGCTTCCAGAAAGTGTAGAGGCTGCGGCGATGGATTTTCTCCACGCCGCTGTCGGGCACGAATTTCGCCGTGTTGCTCGTGACGTAGCCGACGGCTTCCCACAGCCCGCCCGGCTGCGGCGGCTTGACGCTCGGCCCGCCGGTCTTCTCAACGAGCAAGCCGCTGACAAACAGGGCCTGGTCGCGGATGGTTTCCGCATCAAGCCGGAAGCGCGGGCCGCGCGACAGTAGGCGGTTCGCCGGGTCCTTCGCCAGCCGGTCGGCCGTGATACGCGAGGACTGGCGGTAGGTTGCACTCATGACGAGCCGCTTCATGAGCTTCTTGACATCCCAGCCGTCTTCGCGAAACTGCACCGCCAGCCAGTCGAGCAGCTCCGGATGGCTCGGCGGTTCGCTTTGCATGCCGAGATCCTCGGACGTCTTCACGAGACCGGTGCCGAAGAACTGTTGCCAGAAGCGATTGACTGCCACGCGGGCTGTGAGCGGATGCTCGGGCCGGACAAGCCATTGGGCGAAGCCGAGGCGATTGCGTGGCAGGCCCTGCGGCAGGGGCGGCAGGAAGCCAGGCGTGTCACGGCTGACGGGGGCGCCGTGGCGATCGTATTCGCCGCGCGTGAGAATGTACGCGGGTCGCGCCGTTGGCAACTCTCTGGAGACAAGCGACGTTGGGATCAGCTTATCAAGCTGATCGCGTTCCTTTTCCGCCTGGGCGAGTTGACGGCGGAGCGGCTCGAAGGTGGGGCGCGTTTTGGTGTAGACCGTTTCGACGAAGTAGTCGCGCAGTTGCTGTTTCTGGCTCTCGCTGCGTTTTGCCGGCTCTAGCTTTATGACGGCTTGCAGAGGCTTGGGCAATCCTGCGCCCTTGCTTTCCTGCTGTGCCTTCAGCCACTTCGCCTGCGTATCGAATTTTTGCTCCCCTTGCGGCGTGCGCGTGACAATGCCGGCCCGGTCCCAGTAGACCGTGCCGTCGTGCTGGGTAAAGGCCCAGCCGTTGATCACCATGCCGGGCTTCAGCCCTACCTTGTCGGCCGGCACCTCTAATCGTACCCATTTGCCAGGCGAAGGCAGCGGGCCCATATGGCGGCGTTCCGTGGAACTGTCTGCTCCCCATGAAATGAGATTGTCGCCCCAGTAAGCGCGATGTTTCCAATCTCCGGTGTTCCACTGGAGCATGATCTCCTTGGGAGGTCGGGCCGGATCGAGGTAGACATAAGCGAACAGCCTATCGTCTGTGCCGACGATTAGCCCGGGACGGGCATCCTGGAAGACCAACTGGCCGAGCCCATGGCTGGTGCGCACCACTGATCGGCTGCCGCTGAAAACCGGATGAGCGGGTTTCTCGGTGAAGCGCCAGGGGCCGTTGATGCCGCCGTCACTGACCTCACGGGCCCCGGCGGGAATGCCGTCGTCGATCCAAACATACTCGGCACGGCGAATCTCCTGCACTGCCTTTGTTTCGGTGCCGTCGTCAATCTTCACCTTGGCCAGTTCCGCGGCAATGGTGCCCTTGAGCGCGGTCACTTTCTGTTCGAGCCGCTCCAGTTGGGTCCGCTGTTCCGCCGTGGCGACTTTTACAATCGGCGGATACCGGGCGGCGTTGCCGTCCAGCGGCTTATCGTCCAGGCTGTTGAAAATCGCGAAAAGCTGATAGTAGTCCTTGGTCTTGATCGGATCATACTTGTGGTCGTGACAGCGGGCGCAGCCGGTCGTCAGGCCCATAAAGACGATGCCGGTGGTATCAACGCGATCATCTACGTTGCGTACGTAGACCTCCTCGTCAATCGAGCCACCCTCGCTGGTTGTGACGTGACAGCGATTGAAGCCGCTCGCCACAATCTGATCGAGCGTGGCGTTAGGCAGCATGTCGCCCGCAAGTTGCTCGATGATGAAACGGTCGTAGGGCAAGTTGTTGTTGAACGCCTTGATGACCCATTCCCGGTACGGCCACATCTCGCGGTAGTTGTCGAGGTGCAGTCCATGCGTGTCGCCGTAGCGGGCGGCATCGAGCCAGTAGCGGGTCAGGTGCTCGCCGTAGCGCGATGACTCCAGCAGCCGGTTCACGACGCGTTCGTAAGCCTCCGGCGAGGAGTCTGCAAGAAAGGCGTCAATCTCGGCCGGCGTCGGCGGCAAGCCCGTCAAATCCAGCGTGACGCGGCGAAGGAGCTTCGCCTTGTCCGCTTCCGAGGACGGCTGGAGCCCCGCCGCCTCAAGCCGCGCCAGAATGAAATAGTCGATGGCATTCCGAGGCCAGGCCTTATCGCCGACCTTGGGGATTGGCGGTCGCCTTGGCGCCGCAAAGGCCCAGTGTTCGGTCCACACCGCCCCTTGATCGATCCACTGGCGAAGCAGGGCGATTTGCTCAGTCGTCAAATGCTTGCCGCTCTTGACCGGCGGCATCCGCTCGGCAGGCTCTTCGGCCGTAACACGTTCGATGAGCTTGCTTTCGCCTGCCTTCCCGGGAACAATCGCGAAGCCGCCGCCACGCAATTCCTTAAAGGCGCCTTCCTTGGTGTCCAATCTTAGCTTGGCCTTGCGTTGTTTCTCATCGGGACCATGGCAGGCGAAGCAATTATCAGAAAGCAGCGGCAAGATCTGGCGATTGAAATCGATCGTCGGCTGGGTTTGCCGCTCGGGCTTCGCAGCCTGAATCGCACTACTCTGTTTCAAACAGAAGAAGGTGATGCTGATTAAACAGACAGCCGCAAGCAAACGTGGAATGTGGTAGACGCGTGCGATCATGGCTATGCCTGTGAGACTTCTTGGGAAAGCTGTGGGCAGGTCATTCGGGGGGCAGTATCGCGGCTCTATTATCCGATGCAGTCATCTTCTAGAAGTT
>DASZFN010000634.1:0-1796 GCA_035939715.1 Gemmataceae bacterium
GTGGGAAAGCCGGCGGTCAAGAATAACACCCCGTCGCCGTAAACCAGACTCGAGACAAACTGCTCCGTCGGCCCATCGATGATCCAGATCTGCTCTCCTGTGTCGGGATCATAGCTGGCGACGCACTTGCTGCCGCTCAGCACTAACTGCGTCTTGCCTGCAGCCTTTACGATGATCGGCACGCAATAGGAGCGCGTCCGGTTGGGCCGGTCGGCACGCCAGCGCTCGCCGCCATTCGTCTTATCCAGCGCGACAATCCACGCCTCGGCGTCCTGGTCGCCGTTGATGATGAGCATGTCCTTGTACAGGATCGGCGAACTGCAGAAACCATGCACGGAATGAAATTCGCCCGGCGAGCGCCGCCATATCTCGCGGCCATCGAAGTCGTAACAAACGGCTTGCATGCGTGGGCTTTCGAGGAAGGTCGCCCAGACATGCCGGCCGTCGGTCACCGGTGTGGAGCTGGCGAAGCTGTTCAGGTTATGCTTGCGTTCCAGCTTGGCGGTAAGCACTTCGCGCTGCCACAGTATGCGGCCATCGAGCCGGTTCAGGCACAGGAGCAAGCGCTTCTCCTCCCGTTCCAGGCAGGTCGTCAGAAAAATGCGCTCGCCCCACACGATGGGGGAAGAATGGCCTTTCCCGGGAATGCGGGCTTGCCAGCGAATGTTTTCGGTCTTGCTCCAGCGGATCGGCAGGCCCTGTTCCGCCGAGGTGCCGTCGCCGCGCGGCCCCCGCCACCCCGGCCACTCCTCCGCGGCGATCGGCATCGCCGCGGCGAGGCAAAAAAGAAAGCTGAACACGCTGGCTCGAATCATCCGCGAACTCTCCAAGGTTATACACTGAACGCATGCCGGAACACTGGGAGACCTACCTCTTGCTTTGCCTTGCCGCGCTGGCGGCAGGAGTGATGAACTCGATTGCGGGCGGCGGTACCCTGTTGACGTTTCCCGCCCTGCTGGCCGCCGGCGTCTCTCCGGTGGTCGCCAATGCCACGAGCACCGTGGCTCTGGTGCCCGGCTCGCTGAGCGGCGCCTGGGGCTACGGCGACGAATTTCGTCATCTGGGCCGCTGGACGCTGCTGCTGATTGTGCCCAGCCTGGCCGGCGGTGTGGTGGGCTCGCTGCTGGTCCTCCGCCTGGATGAGTCGTACTTCAAGGCCCTGGTCCCCTGGCTCATCCTTACGGCGACCCTGCTTTTTCTATTTCAACCGGCAATCTCCCGCTGGGCGGGCATCGGCCAGGAGCACGCCCCGCCATCGGCAAAGGCAGTGGTCGGCGTGATTTTCTTTCAGTTCCTGGTGTCGGTTTACGGCGGGTACTTCGGGGCGGGAATCGGCATCCTCATGTTGAGTTCCCTGGCACTCATGGGCGTCGGCGACATTCATCGCATGAACGCCTTGAAGACTCTGCTGGCGGCGTTCATCAACGGCGTATCGGTGATCATTTTCGTCCTGGGAGGCAAGGTGGACTGGCGCTATGCCCTGATCATGGCGGTCGCTGCCATTGCCGGCGGCTACGTCGGGGCGCGGCTGGCGCGCAAGCTGAATCGCAATGCCGTGCGTTGGATCGTCATCCTGATCGGCTTCGTCCTGGCGGGACACCTTTTCTACAAGAATGCCACCGAGCGCACCGGTCCCACGCCGCCGGCAGGGCCACGCCAACAAACGCAGAGCTAGTCTTTCTTCTCCTGTTCGGTTTTTCTCTCTTCCTTGCCACTCCGGTAACGGCGCGGCGCCTTGTCGATGATTTCCAGCAGCTTGATCTCGACGGTCAATTCTGAATTGGGCGGGATGTTCG
>DASZFN010000635.1:0-1640 GCA_035939715.1 Gemmataceae bacterium
CGCCGCCTTGGCCGGCGCCTGCAAGTCGGCTTTGAGTTTGGCCCAATCGGCATCGCTCACACCGTCGGGCCTCCGGTCGAATGACATCAGTTGGCGCGCGACCTTGTCGCCGATCGCCAGTTCTTCGGAGGTCGGGTTGGCCACCGCCGGCACCGCCGCCGTTGCATTGTAGAGGATCTGCAGCATTTGGCCCGGCCCTTCCTTCGGATCGCTGAACGCTTTGTCGAGCCCTTGCGCAAGCAGTTCCCCCGCCTGGTCCACAGCCTTGCCATATTGCTTGGCGCCCATATAAGACTTCACATAGAGCACTTCTCTGTCCGCGCTGTAATCGGACACGGGGTATTCCTGTTTCCAGGTATTGAGATCCGCGATCGCCTTGGTAAAGTTATTGCCCACGAAGTCCTTGGTCGCTTCGTTATAAATCTGGTACTCGGCCTGGTTTTTATAGTTCTTCTGGGGCGGGCTCGCCGGTTGCGCAAACGCCATCCCCGTCACCAACACCGCCATGGCGGCTAGCATTCTCAAACCCCGTTCCATATGCGTAGGTCTCCTTACAATCAGTCTCTTGTCTTTGCCTTTTATCCTTGTAGCGCCGCCGGTTTTTGCCGCCGCTGTTTTGGGGTGGCGGCGGAGACGCAGGCGCTATCGGTCACCGCCCCTCCACGACTTCAAACGAAACGTCGTCCACCCAAACCCGCCCGCGTCCGATCGACATCACCCCGATGTCGATAAACACGGCATCTTCCTCGATCTTCCCCACAATCTCGCACTTGGTCCATTCCGAAGACCGAAGCGGCCGGTCGTCCATGTAGTCGTAAAAGCCTCTTCGGTGATGCTCGCGATCCACGCTCACCCACATCTGCGCCCGATCGTCCGGCTCCGTCGCTTCCAGCCGGAGCCATGCGCGCAGGCGAACGGTTTTACCCCGGTAGGCCACCGCGCCGAAGCTCTGCATCAAGTCGCTCAGAGGCCTGGGTGCATTGGCCGGTACCATCACCACGGCACAGCCTACGCCGCTCCGGCAGCCGGTCCGCCGCAGTTCGGCAAGGTAGTCCGCGTCCTTGGGAAGCGCCGGAACAAACCAGCCGGGCGGCACCTTCCCGACCGTGCCTTCCTCGAACTTCAGGTTCCGTGGAGCCGGCACCGCTGCCCAATCAGCCAGTTTCGCCTGTGCGTGGCTGGCGGTCTCACCCTGGTCGCCGTATTCGGTCACTACGCGCCGGTAGGAGGAATATGCGGCGGCGCGCTGCCCCAGCTTCTCTTGGCACTGTCCCAACTGGAAGAGCGCCTTGGCGGCCACGGCCTTTGGCCTGCCCTCCGACGCCAGAATTGTCTGATACTCCTCCATGGCGCCTTTCAGATCGCCCACCACGATTTCCCGGTGGATGGCCGCTTCTAATTGCCACTCCGCGTTATGCGCGGCTGATCGGCTCGCCTGTGGGGCTTGCCCAATCAGCGGTCCAGCCAACGCCACCACTCCCATCGCGAATGGAAGCCTCAATCGACTTGCCCTTTCAGACAGCATACGAAAGCACTCCCAGAATCCCGCCCCGAAAGTGTCAGATTTGCGTAACATTTTTTTCTCATATGCAGCCCGGAACATTATGAATTCCCGCGAGGTGAATGGGGACTAATTCGCG
>DASZFN010000636.1:0-8104 GCA_035939715.1 Gemmataceae bacterium
GATCTTCTTCGCGATAGAACTTGCCGCCGCTCAGGCGCGCCGCCTCGCGTAGAATGTCTTCCGCCATACCGCCCGTCTCCAGCTCGTGCTGCGGCGGCAAATTGACGCGATAGGCGAGCGAGGCAGCCTCGGGACTCTCCAGTTTCAGCTCAAACCGCCCCGGCACATCGTGCGCCAGGAGCGCGCGATACTCCCCCGGCTGGCCGGGAATCGCCTCCAGCATGATTGTCTGGGAGTGCTCGTCACCGGGCTTCGCATCGAGGTGTTCAAGCTGAGCACGCACCCGCTCTTCCTTGAGCGGCCGATACTCCGCATCGAAAAGGCGTGCATAGACAGAGCTGGGCCGGCCAAGGACCGGTTCGGAATGCTCGAGCCCAAGCTGGGCGCGCTTCGAGCTGCCAAGCAAATGCGCCAAGCCGGTCTGATAGACGATCTGTCCCCAGAAACGCGTAAAGTAGCGCTCGCCGACGTCGTAGCGCCAGCGCCAGGTTTCATCGGTCGCCAGGAAGAGCACCTGGCCTTTGCCATAGTAGTGCGATGCCAGCAGCGGCATCGGTTTGTCGCCTAGCTTCGCCCGGGGATGATCGATGAGTGAGACAGCGCCGGGCCGCAGCTTGGTCACCGGGTAATGCCAGTACAAGCCGGGCAGTTCTTTCCAGATCTTCAAGCTGTCCTTCGCCGTATCGGCGAGGGCCAGCATGTCGGTGCGCTTGCCGATGTCCGAGAGCACGGGTGAAAATGCCTGCGGCCGCGCGTCCGTCTCGAATTTCGCGGGCAGGAACTCAACCGGCAGGATCTCGTACAGCGGCGTGAGAGCGTAACTGCCGGGCGCGTGCTGCCGGCCGGCGATGCACACCAGGCCGCCGCCTTCTTTCACAAAATCGCGGATCCAGCTCATGTGTTCGGAGCCTAGAAAATCAGCCGGAACATCGCCGAGGATAAGCAGATCGAAGCCGAAGAATTTATCCCGCGACGGGAACTCCTGCAAGAACGGCGGACCGGACTGGAGCACCTTGGCATCGCCATTCACGAGCAGGAAATTCGCCTCTACGCGCCGATCGCGTAACAGAGCGGTTTGGAGGAACTTGTATTCCCAGCGCGGCGAATTTTCGATGTAGAACACGCGCACCCGCCGATCGACCAAGCGCACGGGATGCTTGAGATCATCCTTGAAAGCGTCATTGCCCTTGAGCCGGATCGAGGCGACGAGGTCGAGCTTCTCCTCGCGCTGGCCATTCTTGTGTGGGACGAAAGTAAGTTCCTCTCGCACATCGTCGCCGTCGCGGACGGGGACCTCTCGCTGAGCAACAACCTGGCCGCCGAGAGCGAGCGTGATTTCCACGCTGCCTTGCTTGAAACCCTGGGAGCGCCAGCGAACTGGCACGGAGACGGTGTCCTCGTAGAAGAGCGTATCCGGCAGGCCGATATCTTTGAGTTGCAGAATGCCGCCTTCCGACGTGCCGACGCCGTAGATGTGCAGCGGCACCTTCTGACGCGTACATTCCTGCGCGACTTCCTCCAAAGAGAGTTTGCTGGCGTTGTCGCGGCCGTCCGTCATAAGGACGATGGCAGCGGGCAGATCTCCTTCGCGGCGGAGCAGCAAATCATTGATCGCGTCGGCCAGCGCGGTTTTCGGCTCGTCTGCCGTCAGAGACGCGAGGATCGCCACTTCGGTGTTGGCCTGGCGATTCCCCGGCGCTAGCGGAGTGTTCATGGTGCGCAGCCGTTGACCAAAGAGAAACCTGCGCAAAGGGCCTTTCGCCCCAAGATCCGGGCTAAGGCGTAAGCGCGGGTTCGAGAGCACGGCGCGAACGAGATGGGCGCGGTCGGGATCATGCGTGGTCTCGTTGGGAATGCTGCCGACCGAGACAGAGGCATTGACTGCGGTATCCGGAGCAACCAGGTTCTCGGCAATGGCCACGCGCAGGCGATCCTGAGGCGAAAGCCGGCGGTCCTGTTGTTTCATGCTCTGGCTGTTGTCGATGAGCAATGCCACGCCGCGCGGCCGCTCGCCCTGATATTCCGCGACCAACACGGGACGCAACAACAACAGCAAGAGCACTGCAATCGCCAAGGTCCGCAACAGAATCATCAACACCCGGCGGACCATGCCGAACCGAGCTTTCTCGCGCGCATACAGAAGCCCGACCCCGGCACCGATGGCAAGCACGATCAGGACGGCGGCCCACAAGGGCAAGATTCCGCGCAGACTCAAGCTCGCGGACCGCAGCACGGCATTCTCAGGCGCATCGGCAGAGAGTAGTTTCTGCAGCCAGTTCATGTTTGCCTTTGCAATATCCTCGAGCCCCGTTCACGGGGCTTCTCGCGCCAGCGTCTTAGGCCCGCCGTTCACGGCGGGTCCTCGGAGCGACGCATCTCACGGAGCCCCGTTCACGGGGCTTCTCGCTGTTGGGCTTCAGCCACGAGCGAGGCAAGCTGGCTCAAGCCCTACCGCGAGAAACCCCGTGAACGGGGTTTGCATCTAGGATCGCGAGCCACGTAACCCGCCGTCAACGGCGGGTCTAAGACGCTGCCGCGAAAGCCCCGTGAACGGGGCTGCCGAAGCCATTACTCCACTTCCGTGACATCATGGCCCTTTCACCACGGCCGGCCGCACAGCCAGGCCAACGCGGTCTCGCCCAATGCGACCGCTAATGCCGCCAGCAAAAGCCATAAGGTCCATTCGCGATTGAGACGCTCGGCGCCGGAGAAAACGCTCAGGTCTTCACCTGCGGTCAGATGGATGGGCGTGAAACCGAGGCGCTCGTCTAATTGCAGATCGGTGAAGGAATCGAGGTTCTCTGTCTCCCGCGCGTCCGGCACGACGGCGAAAGGCACGGGCTCTTCGTCCGGCGGAGGAACACGAACCCCTGCCGCCGCCGGTTCCCTGGGAGGGAAAGCCCTCCTTTCATCCGCCGGCATAAGCTGATAGACACCCGCGCGGTCGGTATTGCTTGCGGTAATCACGGCTCGTCCGTCGATGGAATCGGAGGAGGCCAGGCGTTCGACCTTGCCGTCCGGGTGAGCCAGCGCGAAGGATTGACTGGAGAGTTTCTCCGGAACAAACCAGTGGATCGCTTCGCCCGACGTTAGATTGTGATTTTGGGTCTGCCCCTGCAGCAGCAGATTCAAGGACATATCCAGAAACGGAACATACATGCCCTTCACCAGCGGCCAATCATTCCAGCTCAGGTCCGCGGACGTCGTCACGAGCAGCACGTTGCCGGCCCCCACCTTGTGCGACACCAGCGCCGGCCGGCCGTTGCTGTAGCGCAGCATGACACGCGCGACGCCCTTATCTGTAGCCAGTGCTGCGGCTTCCTTGTTCTTTTGCGGCTCCTCGACTCCCAGGCAGCGGCGAATGGAAACGGTGGTAAGGCTCTTGTAATAATCGTCCGTGCGAAAGACGGCGAAAAAGGGGGAATCGGCGCTGTCGCGATCGAGGTGCAAGGGATCGGCTGTCGAGTCGATTACGTCGGCCGAAAGTTTGAAAGGCAAGAGTGCGTGCTGGTCCCGAAAGATGCGATTGTACGGCGCCGCCGCCGTGTGGTCGCCGGCAAAGATAAGGAGTCCATGACCTTCGCGAACAAAGGCAGCCAACTCGTCCACGAACTCCTGCGACAGGCCGTCCACCTTGCCGTCGCCTTCAGCCGGCAAACCTGCATTGACCAGAATGCACAGGTCCTTACCAGCGAGCAACGAAGGAGCGGCTTGCCGCGCCGTGACGAGGCGCGGCTGAATGTGGTAGGCCGCCTTATCCGCCTCCTTCACCGGCAGCAACCCGTGCATCAAGTAGAAGCTGGCGGCCTTTTCCGGCTCGCGCTCGTTAGGGGAGCCATCGACGACGAGAAGGCGCACCTGGTCGCGCACGTGAATGACCTGATCGAAGCGGTTGTCGGCCTCGAGCTCATCGGGCTTGATGGTGGCGGTCAGCACGCGCAGGCCCGGACGCTCAAGCCTGGCAGTGAGAGGGACCGCCTTGGTCTCGCCGGGAGCAAGCAGAGGCAATGGCTGCGACTCCGTCCCCTGCCCGTCCACGGTCAGCGCTATGGTAAGATCCCGCAAAGCTTCGGCGCCGCTATTGCGCACCAATACGGAAAACCCGGCCCGTTCCCCGGTATGCGGAATGCCGGACTGCGGCACAATGCCGACCACGGCAACGTTCCGCGGCGCGCGTGTGCCGCAGCGCACTAGATAAGTCGCCGCCTGCCGATGAACGGTTTGGATCTGATCGCGCAGGGCACTGGCCTGCTGCTCCCAACCCAATTTTTGCATGTCGGAAAAGAGATACAGCTCCTTGTTGGCAAAGCCGGTGCGCTCCAGGAGCGCGGCGGCTTCCTTGACGCCGGGCCACAGGTCGGTTGCCAGATGGCTGATCTCCAGACCATTGATCAGCTCACGGGCCAGCTCGATATCTAAAGGTGCGCGCGGTCCCAGCAAAGTTGCCCGATCCGCGCAGGCGAAAACCTGCACGGTAGAGTGCGGCGGCAAATGATCGAGCACCGCTGTGGCAGCTTCCTTGGCGCGCTGTAGCCGCGTCACTGGCCCGTCGCGTGCATCCATGCTCAGGGAATTATCTATGACAAACACTGCATCGACCGCTTCTCCCTGCGAACCGCCGCCTTTCGTGGATGACGGTCGGGACAGCGCCAGCGCCAGCAGCACCAGCAGGGCGACGCGCGCGGCCAGGAGCAGCAATTCCTGGAAACGCAGCCGGCGACTGGTCTGCTCGATGCTGGTCAGCAAGAACTTCATCGCCGCCCACGGCACCCGCCGATAGCGGCTGCGAAAGAAAAAGTGCAGCGCAATCGGCACGCCCGCGGCAAGAGTGCCCCAGAGCATGTATGGTGCGAGGAAGGACATATCTATCCCCAACAGTCCGTGGTCCATAGTCCATAGTCAAAGACATAAGAATGCAGTTCGTACTTGACTATGGACTATGGACCATGGACTAATGACCAATTCGGACTCTCTGCCGCCGGGCAAAATATTCGGCGAGAGCCTCACCCAGGGGGCGCGACGTATCCAGCAACACATAATCACAGCGATTCGCCTCGCAACCTGCCCGGAGTTCCTGCAAGTACGCCTGCAGCGTGCGCAAATAGGCGGGACGAATCAGGTGCGGCCGGGTGCGCAGGTCGATGCGTTCCTCCATGCCTTCGAAGCGGATCATGCCGTCGAAGGGAAAGCCCAGCTCATCGGGATGCAGCGTGTGGAAGACGGTTACCTCGTGTCCCTGAAAACGCAGGTGGCGTAGACCGGCCAGCAGGCCTTCCACCTCATCGAAACAGTCGGAGATCAGAAACACCAGGCCGCGACGGCGCACCTGCTGGGCCAGGTCGTGCAGCAGTGGCCCGATGGCGGTCTTCTCTTGCGGTTGCGCGCTCTCCAGGGCGCGCAGGATGGTTTGCACGTGTCCCGGTTGGCCGCTGGGCGGAAGCTGGAGGCGCCAGCCCGCATCAAAGATGCCGAGCCCGGCGCTATCGCGCTGGTGGATGATGACGTAAGCCAGCGAGGCCGCCAGCAGCTTGGCGTATTCCAGTTTGTTCGTGTCGCCCTCGCCGTAAAGCATGGAGCGGCTGGCGTCGAGCAGAATATGCGCGATGAAGTTCGTCTCTTGCTCGTACTGCTTGATCGTGTAGCGTTCCGAACGGCCGTAGCCTTTCCAGTCGATATGCCGGATATCGTCCCCCGGCACATACTCGCGATGCTGGACAAACTCGACCGAAAACCCGCGATACGGGCTGCGATGATCGCCGACGCGCAACCCCTCCACAATCGCTCGCGCCTTGAGACCGAGGGCGGCGGCTTTTGTCAGGACGTCAGGTTGCAGGTAAGTTGAAGCCATGAGTCCATGGTCCATAGTCCATGGTCCATAGTCAGTAGCTTTTTGCCATTGACTATGGACTTCTTATGCTGCTTGATTCTTCGGAACGCTCTGCAAAATCCGTTGCACGACATCGTCTGTGGAAATCCCTTCGCTCTGGGCAGTGAAGTTGGGGATGAGCCGATGGCGAAGGACTGGGGCGGCGACGGCCGCCACGTCATCGGCAGATACGTGATGGTTGCCGTGGAGAACCGCGTGGGCCTTGGCGGCCAGAATGAGGTTCAAGCTGGCGCGTGGACCGGCGCCCCAGGTCAGCCACTTGTTCACGAAGTCAACGGCCTCCGGTGTGTTGGGCCGGGTCATGCGCGTGATGCGCTTGGCGTAGGCGAATAGATGATCGGCGACCGGTACGCGGCGGACGATATGCTGCAGACGCAAGATGTCTTCGCCGTGCAGAATCTTGTTCACGACCGGCTGCAGGTCCGCGCTTCCCAGGCGCATGATCTGTTCCTCTTCCGCATCACTCGGATAATCCACTTTCACGAGGAAAAGAAAGCGGTCAAGCTGCGCCTCCGGCAACGGATACGTTCCTTCCTGCTCGATGGGGTTCTGCGTGGCCAGGACGAAGAACGGGTCCTTCATCGGATGATCGACGCCGCCGATGGAGACCTTGCGCTCCTGCATCGCTTCGAGGAGGGCGGCCTGCGTCTTGGGCGGCGTGCGGTTGATCTCGTCGGCGAGCACGATGTGGGCGAACACCGGGCCGGGCAAGAATTTGAACATGCGCTGCTTGGTCGCCGGGTCGTCCTGGATCACCTCGGTGCCGGTGATGTCGCTGGGCATGAGGTCCGGCGTGAATTGAATGCGCTTGAACGTCAGGTCGAGCGCCTGGGCCAACGTGCTGACCATCAGCGTCTTCGCCAGCCCCGGCACGCCCATCAAGAGGGCATGGCCGCGGCAAAAGATCGCCATCAGCAGTTGATCGAGCACACGCTCCTGGCCGACGATGACCTTGGCCAGTTCTTCGCGAAGCCGTTTGTGGGCGCCGCGAAGTTGTTCCACCATCTGCAGGTCGGAAGACGAGGGAGCTTGAGTCATGGCTGTGTTCCTGAGGCGGGTGTTCCGAACCAAGAGAGGACGCAGGAAGCGCGCCGGACTGACCGGCAGGAGGGGAGAGTGGCCTGCGCCTCTTCTATCTATTAAATGCCCTGGCGAGGCAAAAGCGCACGAGTCTTGCCGAAAGATGCCCATTTGGCCCGAAGATGCTCATTTGACCAGAGGCAGATGGGCATCTTCGGAGCGACGATGTAAGTGCTTGTCATGTAACGAAAAGCGGCGTAAGAATCGCCATTTTTTTGCCGAAGGTGCTCATTTGAACCCGGTGCGGCCAAATTGCCGTCCGCCCCGCCATTTCCCGCTAAACCCATTCATCAATTCCCTGGCTCCGGAGACGTTGCCGAATGCGGCTGAGCTTGGCGCGGAGAGCGGGCGCCTGCGAATTCAATTTTCTGGCGATTTCCACGGTGCTGAACCCTTGCAACCTCAGCTCGATGAGCTGTTGCTCCTCTGGGCTGAGGGTCTTCAGGAGCTTGTGCAACAAGTCCTTTGCCTGGGCGACCTCGACCGGATCATCCGCTGCCTGGCCGTTCTCCCGATGCTGAGGTCGCGGTATCTGCTCGCGCTGGACGCGCCGCCAGCTGCGGGCGACCTTGCGACGAATGATCGTCAAGGCGAGCGCCAGCACTTGCTCGGGCGAGGAAATGTCGAACTTTCCCTCGCGCAATCCGGGCAGCAGCACGCGATGCACCGACTGCACCAGATCGACCGAATCCATGCTCGGCCGCAACAGGGGACCAAGCAGGACATGCGCGGCAATACGCAAACGCGGCTCGTAATGCTGCAGCAGCTCCGTGAGGGCCGGCTCATCTCCCGCGCGAACGCGATCAAGGAGCGTAGCCAGATGCGCCGAGGATTTTGCGGCTGTCATGCCCAATCCATCCGGGGATGCTTGATGGTCACTATCTGTCTTGGACGGTCTACCAGGACGGAAAGTTTCACCGGCTGTGGCGGACCCATTGTAACCCGAAGCGCCAGTTTTGAAGTTCAGCATTTCTCCACGGCAATTGGTCTCGCCAGACCCCTGCCGGCTCGTCCGGCAGGTGAAGCAGTTCGGGGGCTAGCCGGCGCTGTTCTTCAGCGTCGACCCCTGCCCGGCTTGTCCGGCAGGTGAAGGAGTTCGTTGGCTAGCTAAAGCCTGGCGGCTTGAACTGCTTCACC
>DASZFN010000637.1:0-4232 GCA_035939715.1 Gemmataceae bacterium
CGACATCGTCTGTTTTTTCGAGGCGAGAGAATCGACGGCTGCAAATCCGGTGTCAGTAACCCGGAACATCTTGCCTTCTGCCGGCGGAAGTCATTGAAGGTCAAGTCGTGAGCCATCGCTGAAACATGCCTTCGTTATCCCCGACATCCGCTGGTCAAGTCGGTTCTTGACTCTGTTGCGATCCAGAAACCGGCCCCGCTCAGGAGGGCCATGCTCGTAACCCAGACATAATAACCGACCGCAAGATCGTCGCTTTTTCCCCGATCAAAGAACCAGAGCGACGCACAGGCGAGCGCCGCCAGGCCGGCCAGTCCGGCGCCGATCCCGGCCTGGCGAACACTGTGTCGCTGGCCGACAATCAGCCAAGCCACGCCCAGCCAGAGCAGCGGATTGGGAAGCCATCCCACCACAATGTGCCAGTCGACCTGTCCGCCCCGAAGAGCTTCTATGCATAGCTGCAGGGGAGCAAGTGACGCCTGCCAACCCCACATCCAACTATCAAAGATCATCGTGACGGGCAACACATGCGCAACGGCGTAGAGCGCGATGATCAGCCAGAGGGCACGCGGGATGCGCGGTGCTGGGGAAGGCGAAACAGGAGGATGATGGTGTCGGGCATCGTATGTTGGCGGTTCCGCCGTTTGCCGTGGGATCCTGCCGACGCATCCGAGCTTTCCACGGCACCAAGGTAATATAGCCAGACAGCGTGAGGCGACGAGCCGCTGTTTTCCGCAGCATGGGTACATGACTTCGCAATTTGGTCAGCGGCAACTTGCCGACCGACTTCAATTCGTAACTGCGTTGGAACTGCGCATGGAAGGACCGGCCGCGAAACCGATGTCGTGCATTTCCCTTCTTTTGCGAACTCAGCACTTCTCAACGGTATCGCTTGGCGACTGCGCTTCCTCAGAATTTTTGCGGAATTGCCTTGAACTGGGTCCGCCAGGCGAGGTAACTGTCCTGTCCTGTGTGGGCGACGCGGTGGACGCGCTGCCCGTTCGTAACCCATTCACGCAGGAGATGCATCATGGCTACCAAAAAGAAGACCACCAAGCCGGGGTCCAAGAAGGCCTCGGCCAAGCCGGACCAGAGTACGGCACCGGCCGCGCCTGAAGCAGACGGACAGGCCAAGCCCAAGAAGCGGGCTGCGGCAGCCAAGGCGGTACAGCCCAAGAAGCTCAGCGCCCTCGACGCGGCCGCGCAGGTTCTAAGCGAAGCCGGCCAGCCCATGAACTGCCAGGAGATGATCGTGGCCATGGCCGCCAAGGGCTACTGGACCTCCCCGGTTGGTAAGACCCCGCAGGCCACGCTCTATTCCGCCTTGCTCCGGGAAATCAAAACCAAAGGCGACCAGGCACGCTTCCAGAAAACCGACCGCGGCAAGTTCGCACGCACCCA
The DNA here is from genome assembly GCA_035939715.1 of Gemmataceae bacterium. Lineage (GTDB taxonomy): Bacteria > Planctomycetota > Planctomycetia > Gemmatales > Gemmataceae > DASZFN01. The sequence continues at coordinate 1,399 of DASZFN010000637.1, forward strand.
GGCGGGCTAAGCGCCGATCCGCCAACCCTTCGCCCACGAGGCCCCACGCGCAGCCTCTCTCTCATTGGTCCACATCCACGCGATCCTTGCCCGTTCTCCCGCCCATTTCCCCCCAGGAAATCTCTGCGATTCTCTCGCGACTGGCCTTGAGCTTCTCTGCCGGACCGGGCTCACTGTCCATAAGGGCGAACCGTTCCCGACGCACCGCACGGGTTGCGGTGAAAACGCCACGATGTTGGCTCCGGTCGACGTGACCGGAGCGCGCAAGGTTATGGCGACCGATAAAGCGATGGCCGACTGGTCGCCCCACCTCAGGCCGCTATATCAAGCCCTGTGAGCCTTCCCTCACTCCGATTACTCTCACGAGGCGCGTTCATGGTTCGCAAAGGTTTCTGGCTCGCCGTCATCGTCGCTGCCGGCCTGAGCGTTTCCGTCGGTCAGGCCCAGCACAAGCTCGACCTGTCGGACCTGGGCAAGCTGGTTCGGCTTTCCGATCCGCAGATTCGGCCGGATGGCCGGTCGGTGGTCGTGATTGTCAGCAGGCCGGACTTCAAGGCCAACAAGTACCCAAGCGAGCTGGTGCTGATTGACATCGGCTCCGGTACTCAGCGCGTGCTGACCCATCAGCGCGAGGCGGTCCACCAGCCGCGCTGGTCGCCCGACGGCAGCCGGCTTGGCTTTCTTGCCAGGGCCGGCCAGGGTAAGGACGCTCCTATCCAGCTCTTCATCATGCCGATGGACGGCGGCGATCCCAAACAGATCACCACGACACCGAGGGGGATCGATCATTTTTCCTGGAGCCCCAACGGCAAACGCATCGCCTTCGCGGCCGAGGATGAACGGCCCAAAAAAGAAGGAGAAGAGGAGCATAACGATGCTTTCGAGGTAGGCAACAATGACTTTTTGACCACGGCAGCGCCGATGTCGACGCATATCTGGCTGGTTTCGGCGGAGGGGGGCACGGCCCAGCGCCTGACTTCCGGTTCCTGGAGCTTGCCAACGGCCGCGCCTCCCAGCCCGCCGGCCTCGCCCCTATCCTGGTCGCCCGACGGCAAAGAGATCGCCTTCGTCCGCCAGGCCACTCCACGCCTGGGCGACGGCGATCAGACTGCCTTGCAAGTCCTCAATGTCGAAACCAAGGCCATTCGACCCATCACCGGTGGCAGCAAGTTCGAATCGTTTGGCTCGTACTCCCCCGACGGCAAACACCTTGCCTACTGGTACAACCGGGACGGCGATCTCAACAACGTCAACGAGATCTGCATCGCGCCGGCTGAGGCTGGCGCGGGAAAGAGCCTGACGCGCGAGCTCGATCGCTGTCTCTATCAGTCCATCTGGATGCCCGACAGCAAATCGCTGCTGGTCGGGGGCAACGACCACACCCACGTGTCGCTCTGGCTCCAGCCTCTGGAAGGGACGGCCCGCAAGCTCGACCTGGGCGAGGTCAATCCTTCATGGCTCTTCTGGATCGATACCAGCGTCGGCAAGAATGGAGCGATTGTCTTCACCGGCAGCGAGCCCCATCGTCCGACCGAGCTGTACTACATGGCAAAGGCGGATGCGAAGCCGCGCCGGCTTACCGATTTCAACCGTGAGGTGGCCGGTTACAACCTGGGCAAGGTCGAAAGCGTGCACTGGGACGGCCCGGACGGCTTCCACGAAGACGGCGTTCTGATCTACCCGCCCGAGTTCTCGGCCAAGAAGAAGTATCCGCTCGTCCTGGTGATTCACGGTGGGCCGCAGGCAGCTTCGACCGAGGCGTTCTCCCTTCTCGGACAGATCATTGCGGCGCGCGGGTACGCCGTGTTCCAGCCCAACTACCGCGGCAGCGACAACCTCGGCAACACCTATCAGCGGGCGATCTTCAACGATGCCGGCGACGGACCGGGCCGGGATGTGATGGCTGGCATCGAGGTCATCAAGAAACGCCATTACATCGATTCGGGCCGGATTGGTGTCACGGGTTGGTCCTACGGCGGTTACATGACCAGCTGGCTGATCGGGCACTATCCGGTCTGGAAGGCGGCCGTCGCGGGTGCGGCCGTGACCGACATGCTCGACGAGTACGCCCTCTCGGATTTCGGAATCCAGGAGCGCTATGCCTTCCGGGATGCTCCCTGGGTGGGTAAAAACCTGCAAGACTACGTCGCTCAGTCGCCGATTACGTATGCCGCGAGTGCGAAGGTGCCAACGCTCATTCTCTCCACGACGGGAGATGCTCGAGTCCCGGTTACCCAGTCCTACAAGCTCTACCAGGCCCTGAAGAGCAACGGCGTCGAAACCGAGTTCATCGCCTACCCCGTGCCCGGCCATTTTCCCGGCGACCCCGTGCGCGCACGCGACGTCTACCGCCGCTGGCTCGGCTGGCTGGATAAGCATCTGCACTGAGAGGAACGGACGCGGGCAGAATCGGAGAAGGTTGCCTCCTCGTGGAGTTCGCTTGGCAGCGATCCGCACCGCGTAGTAGAATCTCTCTCGGTAGAGCAACCCGGAACCGGTGGCCTCCACTCGGAACAAGTGATCTCCACGGTCAGGCGGCGTAATGCCTGGCTGCCAAGCATGACTGAAATACAGATAGACGGGCCCGTGACGATTTTCTTCTGTTCCGGATGTCGTGCATTTTTCGATTTATGCAACTGCTGCATTCCTCCGGGCGGACATCACGCCGGGCTGTGCTGTTCGCTGAGCACAAGCTTGGAAGCACATCTTGCTGAAACAGTGTGGGGATCCTGCAGGAACATTCCCCGGCGGTCCCTCGTGCTGCAGGCCGCTCGCGCTATGTGTCACGAGGGACTCCCGTTCTACGACGGCACCGATCTATGCCCGTACTGCCT
>DASZFN010000638.1:0-5517 GCA_035939715.1 Gemmataceae bacterium
ATTCGAGCGTGTTGGAGCGCCAGGGATTGCGTCCCGCCTTGGGGCCCCAGAACAAGCTGTAGAAGAAATTGACCAGGAAGATAAGCTGTGCGGCGCCGAGCACGAAGGCGCTGATGCTGATGAAAATGTTCAACCCTTGCAAGGGCTTCAGCCACTCATACTGGAGTGGATCTGAATAGCGGCGCGGCTGCAAGGCGGCCCCGGTGATATGCATGGGAAAGAACGTACAGTTACCGGCAATAAAGGTCAGCACGAAATGGATCTTGCCCAGCGGCTCGTTCATCAGGCGGCCGAACATTTTGGGGAACCAGTAGTAGATGCCGGCAAAAATGCCCATCAGGCTGCTGGCAAAAAGCACGTAGTGCAGGTGAGCGACGATGAACATGGTGTCGTGAATGGCGATGTCCACCGGCGTCGCCGCCATGAAGATGCCGCTCAGGCCGCCGATCACGAACAAGGACACGAAGGCGAGTGCGAACAGCATCGCCGTGGTGAACTGGATATTCGCTCCCCAGGTGGTGCCGAGCCAGTTGAAGACCTTCACGGCCGAGGGCAGGGCGATCATGATAGTGGCGATCATGAAGCCGGTGCCCAGGCGCGGGTCCATGCCGCTCTGGAACATGTGATGCCCCCAGACGATGAAGCCCAGGCCGGCGATCCCCGCCAGCGACAGGTACATCGGCTTGTAGCCGAACAGCGGCTTGCGGGCGAAGGTGGCGATGATGTCGGAGACCATGCCCATGGCCGGCAAGATCATGATGTAGACGGCCGGGTGCGAATAGAACCAGAACAGGTGCTGCCACAAGAGCGTCTGGCCGCCGCCCGGGCCGGCGTGCCAGTTGCCGACGGTAGTCATGCCGGGAGGCAGGAAGAAGCACGTGTTAAAGGTTTTGTCGAGCAATTGCAGGATCAGGGCCACGGTGAGCACCGGCAAGGCAAAGGCTTGCAGGATGGCGGTGATGAAGAGCGCCCAGATGGTCAACGGCAGACGATTGAAGGTCATGCCCGGCGCGCGCAGGTTGATGATGGTGGTCACATAGTTCACGGAACCCATCATGGAGGAGATGCCGACGAACAGCAGCGCCACCAGCCAGCAGATCTGCCCGTAACCCGTGCCGGCCCCCGCCGGTGACTGGAAGCCGGCGCCCACAGGCATGGTCAGGCTCGAGATGAGCGGGTAAGAGGTCCAACCGTTGGCCGGCGCGCCGCCGTCCACGAAGAAGCCGATCAGGATGATGATGAACGCCGGCCACATGAACCAGTACGACATCATGTTGAGCTTCGGGAACGCCATGTCCGGAGCGCCGACCATGAGCGGGATCGTGAAGTTGCCGAACGCCCCTGCCAGCATAGGGATAATCACGAAGAAGATCATGATGGTCGCATGCATGCTGAAGAGCATGTTGTAGAACTCGGGCGGCATGTGGTCGCCGTAGCTCTTCGGCCAGTTCAGCAGCCTGGCCAGCCAGCCATGGTCGGCATGCGGCCAGCCCAGTTGCAGGCGCACCCCCATGGCCAGCGTGCCGCCGATCACCAGAAAGATCAGGGTCGAGAAGAGGAACTGGATACCGATGATCTTGTGATCGCTGGAAAAAATATATTTGCGCACGAAGCTCATCTCGGGATGCTTGTGGGCTTCGGCGCCATGAGGAAGACCAACGCTCATTTATCTTGTCCTCAAAAAGGTCTCAATCGAGCAAATTCAGATTGCAGATTGAAGATTGCAGATTGAAATCTGAAATCTACAATCTCCGCTCTGCAATCTCTTATCGTGAAGCCAAAGGCGCGTGCCGGTTCTGTTCCGCCTCGGCGTGCTTCAGCCACTTCAAGAAGTCTGCCTTGTCCTTGTGCACATAAAGCTTGCCGCGCATCATGGAATGCCGTGTGCCGCAGAATTCCGCACAGGCCAGCTCCCAGATCTCCTTCTCCGTCCAGCGCGGCTCGGCCTCGGTGCTCTGGGGATCCGGTTCCAGGTTGTACTCCGTGACGGCGAACCAGACCGGAATGGTCTTGCCGGGCAGCGCATCCTGCTTGAGGCGCAGGTTCGGCAAGAAGAAACTGTGGATCACGTCCCCAGTCTTCAAGTGGACGAGTACCTTGTTGTCCTTGTCGGCGGCGCCCTTCCAGACATGGATTTCGTTCGGGAGATAAAGGTCGTCCAGGTGCGGATTCCTGCCGAAATCCTCGGCGGCTTTTGGATTGCTCGCCCATTCCGCCATGCGCGTGCTGCTTGGATAACGCACGCGCCATTCCCATTGTTTGGCGAGTACCTCCATTTGCTGGGTGGTACCGTCGGGCTTCGGCATATTCTTGATGAATTTCACGTCGGCCCAGACCTTGATTTGCACGATGGCGAGGACAAGGAGGATCACGCCGGGGACAACCGTCCAGATGACTTCCAGCTGGTGGTTGCCGTGCTGGTAAACCGACTTCTTGCCCGGTTGCCCGGCAAAGCGCCAGAGGGCGATGACCAGGATCGCCTCGGTCAGGACGAAGAAGAAGCCGGTGATGGCCAGGATGAGATAATAGAGGCCGTCGATGCCGCCGCCGAAGGTCGCGACATTTTTCGGCAGCCACCAACCCACGAACGGCGCCACGACAAACAGGAGGAAGGCCCCCAGCATCGTGCCCCCAAACAGGATGCTCCAGAACTTCTGCACGAAACAATTCCTCCAGGATAGGGTCGCAGTTATTTCGGCGGCTGTTCCAGCTTGATGCCGTACTTCTCACGCATTTTCGGATAAGGAAGGACTTGTAGGAAGTTGACGACATCCCAGACCTCTTCGGGCGTAAGGCTGCTGCTGGATGCCGGCATGGTGACGCCATTGATGCCGGAGTGGATGCGCCAGTACAGATCGATGGGCCGCCGGCCGCCGCGATACACGCCGGTGGTCAGGTCCGCGGGCTTGACGATGGTTCCCCAGGCGTCGTACTTGTAGGCGCTCTGGCGACCGAAATCGCTGTGGCAGCCGAGACAGCCTGCCGATTTCAGGTTCCCTTCCGCCTGAGCGCGGGCAAACAATCCCAGGCCGCGACCGATCGATTCGCGCAGATACTTGTCCCGCTCTTCCTCGGTTTTGAGTGTGTCGCCCGGGTAGGCGGGCGGCTTGATCATGCTCGTCTGGGCGCCTTGCCAGTTGCCGCGGATCAATTCCAGGTAAGCGCTGATGGTCTCCGAAACGTTGCTCTCTTCCCCCTTGACCAGGGCGCGAATAACCTGAAACTCGATCTCTCCGCGCATGCTGAGATGGATGACGTAGCTCGCCAGCGCTTCGAGATTATCCTCCGGCAGCAAACGGAAGGACGGCATGGAGGTGCCCTCAATCCCTTCCCGCAGCGTGCGCAGCAGGTCCTCCTTGCGGGGCTTGCGCCGGCCTTCGTCCTGGCTGGAAGAAGTAAATTTGAAGATTCCTTGCCGATAATCGCGCGGATGCGGATTGACCCACGGGGCCGTAGCGCCGCGGCCGTCACCGCTCAGCCCATGGCAGTGCAAGCATTGCTGGCGATAGACTGTGCTGCCGCGTCCCAAGGTCTCGTCGTCCAGCTTTAGCTGAGTTGTCAGCGCGGCGTCGCCAATATCCGCCCGGGGGTTAGCCGGCGTGCCAAAGCGCTTGGTGAGCTCGTCCTCCAGCACACTGCGCTGATCGTCCTTGAGGCTGGCCGGGTCGATAATGAGCTGCTCTTTCTCTTTTTCCGGCAAGCCGGCCAGAAGGACTTTCGGAAACTCGCCCGGCCGTTCGAAACCCTGTTCGCGCGGCGCGTCGACTTTTGGCTTGTCCACGACCAGGACATCCGTGCGCGGCGGGTAACGCAGGTCCTCCGGATAGCCGTCCAGGTCACAACCGGTCAGCAGCGTCGCCAAGAGAAACCACGGCGCCGTACAGAAGAGCGTCCGAGATGCATTCCTGACTGGCCAACATGCAATCACGCGCCTAGCCTCCTGAATCAGTGCAGGATTGCGACAAGGGAAGCGCACAAAACTGGCCGAATCCGACGGGGCGTAGATGACGCTTTTTTTAGTTCCGTGCTGAGCGATGTCAAGCAGATTTATGCGGTCGCAAATTTCCCCAGGCCCGATTCTCCCCCCAGGGAGCAACTCCTGTGCCCGCGTCGTCGTCGGTGTACAATGAGCGACGAACGTAGCGGTTTCCTCTGCTGGTGCCAAAGCCGAGAAAGGGCAAGCGGGCGTTTCTCAGAAGCGGGAATCTACGCCCTCTTCGCGCTGTCTTACTGCATGCTTTATAAGCTGGGACGGTTATTGCAATTCCTGGGCCTGCTGATTCTGCCCATCGCCATGGCGGGAAACATGGCGGGGCACCTGACGGTGGGTCAGATGCTCAGCGGTTCCGGCGTGGGGATAGTCGTGTTCTTCGCTGGCTGGCTGCTGCAACAAGCCACGCGGCCGCGTTAGTTGGTAGCCATCTCGCTCCGCGAGATGGCCCCTCACGCGGAGCGTGAGGTCTACAGTTGCGGCTTGGCCGCGTTAGACGCTCCCTGGTGTCGCCTTTCGCTCCGCGAAAGGACGTTCTTTCGCGGAGCGAAGGCGACTGTACTTCAAGTTCGGTAACTGGATCGGATTAACAGCTTATGGGTACTTCCGTGCTCATTCTTGGGACAGTGATGGCGATCGCGCAGGGCCAGGCTCCCGCCGAAGAGGAGATTCTGTCGCGTATCGGCCTCAGCGGTGAATCGGCACGCACGGCGCGGCGTCTGCTGGCCATAGACAAGGCCATGGCAGAGAAGAAATGGCCGGAAGCAGTGGACGACCTGCTGCGCACCATTGCCGAGGCGGGTGATGATCTGGTGCCCGTGGATTCCCGGCATTGTCTGCAAGCCCGGCGCCTTTGCCAGTTACGCCTGGCGCGCCTGCCGCCCGATGCCTTGCGTCTCTACCGGGGCAGGGTGGACAGCCAGGCCCAAAAATGGCTGGACGAGGGCGCCGCCGCACATGCCCCCGCAGTGCTGCAGCGTCTGGTGGATGAATGCTTCTGCAGCCAGTTCACCGAACAGGCGTTGGACTTGCTTGGCGACCTGGCGTTTGAGCGCGGCGCCTTTGACGAGGCGGAACATTGGTGGCAAATGCTGGCGGTTCCTGCTTCCAGAGCGGATGCCGGGCCTCCGGTCAAGGACGCACTGCTTTTTCCCGACCCGCATCTTGACCTGGGCCGCGTGCGCGCCAAGCAACTGCTGGCCCAGTTATTCCGAGGCACGCCGGAGTTTGCTATGGAGTTGCAAGACTTCGAAGCCCGTCACGGCTCGGCGGCCGGTCATCTCGCCGGGCGCGACGGCAACCTCGTGCACATCCTGAAAGGACTGGCGGCGCGCGCCGATACTCTGGCGGCGCCGCCCGCGTTCGACTCGTGGCTTACCTTTGCGGGCGCCGCCTCGCGCAGCTTCGTGCTGCCCCAGGCGAGCGGCCGCCTGCAGCGCCTGCCCCAGCTCACCGGCCTCGAATGGACGGTCAAGCTTGGCGAACTGCGCGAGAAAACGCCCGACGAGTCGGAACTGCTGGCAGGG
>DASZFN010000639.1:0-5966 GCA_035939715.1 Gemmataceae bacterium
GAAGTTTGCCGCTACCAGACAGGCAAAGGAGTACGGCAGTGGACATCCAGCAATTCCTGAGAAATCGCCAGCACTTTCCTGCCGACGAGCTGGCTAGATATGCCGGGAAATACGTGGCCTGGAGCCCGGACGGCGCCAGTATTCTTGCCAGCGATGAAGACGAACTGCGTTTGGACCAAATCATCAAGGCAGCTGGGCACGATCCTGCCGACATTCTTGTCTCCTTTGTTCCCTTTCCTGATGAAGTTATTCTTGGCGGCGGGGGAGCCGTGGAGTGAAAATTCCGTACCTGGCCGTTCCCGCGAAGCGGCCCGTCCCGTCCCTCGGCGGCGGTCTCATTCGCCACCGGCCCATTCTGGCGGTTCGCCTTACAGGCCCAGCTGACACGAAGCTTCGCGATGGACTTCTCGACACCGGCTCAGATGATACGGTGTTCACGGAATCGCTCGCTCTTCTGCTTGGAATCGATTTACAAGCCGCCGAAGAACGCCTCGTTGCCCTGGCGGGGCGGCCCGGGCCTGTTCGCTGTCGTTATGCCCGCGTTTTGTTGCGCATCAGCGACGGTCTGCAAGAGACCTATGAATGGTCGGCAATTGTCGGATTCGTAGCCGCCCCTTTGCATTACAATCTCCTCGGCCAGGCCGGCTTTCTGCAATTCTTTGATGCGAATTTTCGCGGCGAAGACCGTGAAGTGATTCTCGTCCCAAGATCGTCTTTTCCTGGCCGGCGCATCTAAGGAATCGCGGTTGGTCGAAACGCCGAACCTAAGGCTGCAGGTTGCCAAGGTCTACCGGACCCCCTTCGCCGCCGGCGCGGGTGATGGCGGCACGCATTTTCTTTTCGTCGAAACCCTTCAGGGAGAAGTGCGCGGAGCCGTCGCCAGCCAGGATTGTGAAGCCGTGCGCAAACACGCCGCCCAATTTGGGGAGCGGCTTTTCCGGATCGTATTTCAAGTCTTCCGGCTTGGTCCAGGGCACCGCTTTCTCGCCTTCTATAGCCAGGATTGTGGCGGAAAGGCCGTCAGTGACGTTGGCTCTTTTCATCTGAATCATGTCCTCGAACATGGCGCCCTTGCCGACGATGACCTGGTAATAAGTCGTATTGGGCTTCCTGGTCTTGATGCCCGGAGCTTTGAAGACCGAAGGCATCTGCGCGAGCAACTTCTTGTTGTGCTCGCTGTCCCAGGGCTCGTCCAGCTTGAATTCCCTGTACAGGGCGTCGCCTTCCAGGTAAGGCAATAACGCGACGCGCCAGCTCAAGAGCGCCTTGCCGTCCTTGTCGTAGATCGCCGCGGTGGGGAAGTGGCCGTTGGCATCGTGAAAGTTGTGAAATGCCAGGCCGATTTGTTTCAAGTTGTTCTGGCTGCGTTGCACGTCGGCGGCAACATTTCGGTTCGGGTCTTCTTCGCCTGCTTCGTCATCCTTCTTGGCGTTTTTGTCATCATCCGGCAAACCGGCGATAACCTGGCGTGCATCCTGTTTGCGCTGTGCCGATTGGCCGGCATTCAAGGCCTGGTAAGAGATCAGCCCGGTTCCCGTGCCGGCGACGGCAACGACGAACGCGACGGCCAGGGTCAGTTTCATCTTGGTCAACATCATGGCTTGCATGGCTCCCTTGACGAGATAGAGAACGTGGGGTGAGGCGCTCGCCGCGCCGTTCACCTTACCTGCGGTCGCCAGCGCCGAACCAACCGTCCGCGCCGCCAGCGAAGGCGACATGGCGGCCGCGGCGGTTCGGGACAGCGCCGCAACAATAAGACCGGTGGAAAGAGCTAGCCCGCGCCGCGCGAGCCGGGCTCGTAGCAGCTCACGGCCGCGGGCCACGTGCGTCCCGACCGTGCCGCGCGCACAACCCAGCTCTTTGGCGGCTTCCTCGGTGCTCTTGCCCTGCAGGCAGCACAGCACGAGCGGTGTGCGATATTTCACCGGCAGCCGCTGCACTTCCTCATCGAGCAACAAGGACAGCTCACGAAAGGCCGCTTCATCCACCGGTTGGCTCTCCGGTAAAGGTGCCCTGGCCTGCTCGCGTTGCCGCCTGCGACAGACACTGGCGCGTGCCTTCTGGGCGATCCGATAGGCGACGCCGTAGAGCCAGCTCCCGACCGACTCGCGTTTGTCGATGGCGTTCGCCTTGCGCACCAGCACGAGAAACGTTGCCTGAAAGGCATCCTCGGCGTCGGCTTCGTGCTGCAACACCCGCCGGCAGACGCTGAGCACCAGCGGCCCGTGCCGCTGAACCAGCGCGGCGAAGGAGGCTTCGTCGCGTCTCACAGCGAACTGCTCCAACAACTGGCCGTCACTCAGGCTCTCAATGGCAGGGGTCTCGGCGATCCGGTGAATGAACCGGATCACAGGGCTGGCGGATTTGCTGGACACGTATGGTGCTCTCCTCACCTGGGGTCGTCTTCCTTAATAGTCCCTGCAAGCCAGGTTCTATTTTCAGTATTTTTGCCGAAGGAAGCCAGGAAATACGTACTACTAACTGCGAAAGTCTTCGTGGCATTGACGCACCAAAAGGACACGAACAAACATGAAAGACTGGCATCTGGCACGCGGCTATCGTTACGCAGGCGTTCATAGCGGTCTGCGTCCTGATCCCGACCGGCTCGACCTGGCGATGGTCGTCAGTGATACGCCGGCCTCTGCCGCAGGAGTCTTCACGCAAAACCGCGTGGTCGCCGCGCCCGTAGGCATTTGCCGGGAGCGCTTGCCCCGGCCCGATGCGCGCGGCATCGTCATTTGCTCCGGCAATGCCAACGCCTGTACCGGCGAGCAAGGCCTGCAAGATGCCCGCCGCATGGCTGCGCTTGGCGGCCAGGCCATCGGCTGCAGGGCCGAGCAGATGCTCGTCTGTTCCACGGGCGTGATCGGCCGGCCTTTGCCGATGCGCGAGATCGAAGGCGGTATCCACGCCGCAGCCCAATCCCTGGAGCCCTCTGCGGCGGCGCTCGACAGGGCGGCGCATGCGATCTTGACCACGGATACGCGGATCAAAGTGAGCACGCGCATACTTACGCTTGACGGCGCCGATGTGTGCCTGACCGGCTTTGCCAAGGGTGCCGCGATGATCGGCCCGAACATGGCCACCATGCTTGCCTTTGTTCTCACCGATGCCGCCGTCTCGCCGGAAAATCTGCCTGCCATTGCCCGCAGGGCCGCTCAGCAATCGTTCAATTGCATTTCGGTCGAAGGCCACACGAGCACAAACGACTCGTTATTGCTTCTGGCCAATGGCCAGGGGCCGCGTCTCGGCGAGCCCCAGCAGGCGCGTTTCGAGGACGCGGTCACGGCGGTCTGCGTGGAACTGGCCCAGGCCATCATCGCGGATGCGGAAGGCGCCAGCCACTTTGTGACCATTAGCGTGGATGGCCTTCCCGACGATGACCAGGCCCACAAAGTCGCCAAGGTCATCGCAGAAAGCGCCCTCGTCAAAACCGCTATTTTCGGCGCAGATCCCAACTGGGGCCGTTTTGTCTCGGCCGCAGGCTATGCCGGCGTGCCATTCGAGGAGCAGCACTTATCGCTCTGGCTAGGCGACATCCTTCTCTATCACGCCGGCACTCCGCAGCCCTTTGATGCCGCCACGGCCTCGGCCTATCTCAAGAACAACCGCAATATCGAGTTACGCCTGCGCTTTACTCTGGGTAGCGGGCGCTGCACGTTCTGGACATGCGATCTGGGCTATGAATACATCCGCTTGAACGCGGAGTATACGACTTAGTTAGTAGTCAGTAGCCTTTCTTAGCTCCTGACTACTGGCTACTGACTACGGACTCCGGCTGCTAGAATGCATCGCATGGCGTTCATCGATCTGGAGAATGTCAGCCGCTGGTACGGCGCGCACCAGGCTCTCAAGGATGTATCGCTGCATCTGGCGCCGGGACGCATCGGTTTACTCGGGCCGAATGGGGCCGGCAAATCCACCCTGCTGAAGATTCTGCTTGGTTTGCTGCCGCCCTCGACGGGTAGCGTTCGCGTGCTCGGACATTCATTTGGTCATGCGGAAAGCCTGGAAAACGGCCAGAATCATGCGTTCTCGCGAACTGCGTTCAGCACCAACGGGGCCGGCTTGCGGCGCGCCATCGGCTACATGTCGGAGGCGGACGCGCTGATACCCGGTTTGAAGGGCGCCGAATACGTGGCTCTGGCAGGCGAACTGTACGGCATGCCGCGCCGCGAAGCCGAACGCCGCTCCCATGAGGTGCTGACCTATCTGAAGCTGGAGGAGGCACGCTACCGGCCTCTGGAAGAATATTCCACGGGCATGAAGCAGCGGCTCAAGCTCGCCCAGGCCCTCGTACACGATCCGCCTGTACTTCTGCTCGATGAGCCGACGAGCGGACTCGATCCGGCGGGCCGGGAAGCGATGCTGGACCTGCTGCTGACGCTGAGCCGGGATCACGGCAAAGCCTTTATCCTCTCCACGCATCTGCTGGGCGATGTGGAGCAAGTGTGCGAAAGCGTGGTGATCTTGCACCACGGCGAAGTTTTACTGCAGGGTAATGTCGGGGCTCTGCGCAGGCGCCGGCAGGACCGCTACCGTTTGCAGATTGAAGGCGACCCGGCGGCTTTCCTGGAAGAGTTGCGCCTTGAAGGCGTGCGTATCATTGAAGACAATGGGCGTGGCGAGTTATGTGTCGCCGCTCCCGAAGGCTGGATTACCCGCGCGTTCTTCGCCCTGGCCGACAACCACGGCGTATTGCTGCGCGGCTTGCAGCGCGACGATGAAGGACTCGAGGAGCTATTCCATCGCGTGCTGTCGGAGAAGAAGTAGGGTCCGACGGACAGGTGAAGAGATGAGTTCAGCCGGCAAGAATAGCGGACCGGATTATCCCACCGTCACTGTTGCGGCCGGTGACAAGGGAACGCTGTCCGCAGACCACGTCTCCGCGCAGCACGCGCCCCTGCTCCACTACCGCCCCTGGCGCGGTGAGTTTGGCGGCGCCGAACGCAGTATCTGGCCGATCGCGCGCATTTCCCTGCGCATGATGTTCCGGCGGAAGCTCTTCTGGGGGCTTTACGGCTTGGGGCTGCTCATCTTCGCCATGTTCTTTTTTGGCCAGTACCTGCTGGCCTGGGCCGAGACGCAACTCGCCGAACAGACCATCAAGGTCGGGCCGGTTCCCTTCGAGCCGGCCCGGCTTATCATGATCTTGCGCGACCGGCTCAAATTCAACGGGGCCGGCGAAATGTACAGCAACTTCTTCTGGTACCAGGGCTACATGGTCATGATCGTCCTGGCCATGGCCGGCTCGATCCTGATCGGCAACGATTTTCAGTTCGGCAGCCTGCCCTTCTATCTCGCCAAGCCGCTCGGCCGCTGGCACTACTTGCTCGGGAAGTGTCTGGCCATCAGCTTCTTCGTCAACTTGATGACGACCGTGCCGGCGCTGGTTTTGTATGTGCAGTTCGGGCTGCTCGACTCGTGGACCTATTTTGTCGATCATTACAAGCTTCTGTTCGGCATCCTGGGCTACGGTCTATTGCTGACGGTCTCGCTGAGCCTGATGGTGACCGCCGTGGCCGTATGGCTGCGCCGCACCGTGCCCCTGGTCATGACCTGGACGACGGTGTTCGTTTTTTGCCGGCTGCTGGGCAATGCCCTGGTGCTCGGCTTTCGTTACGATCCGCGCTGGCGGCTGATCGACTTGTGGAATGACAGCTACCTGGTGGGCTGCTTCTGCCTGGGCGTGCCCAGGGACGTCACGGTGCAGCCGGCGGTGTGGGAGGCGTTTCTGGTTCTGGGAGCGTTGTGCTTGCTATGCCTGATCTACTTGAACCTGCGGATCCGAGCCGTCGAAATCGTGAAGTAGCGGTCCACGGCTCGTTGCCGATGGCAGCCGAGGTCGCGGCGCCGGCGCAGGCTCCGGCCGCGGGACCTTTGTCCCCGGCCATTCCGTTGCTGTTATTCGAGCAGGTGTCCAAGTGGTATGGCCCGGTCATCGGCGTCAATCAAGTCACGCTCGA
>DASZFN010000640.1:0-18721 GCA_035939715.1 Gemmataceae bacterium
GGTTGCGGGCGGTCTTTCTTCGCCAGGCCGATCAGGCGCCGGCCCGAAGCGCGGGACGGCTGCGCTGGTTTCTGCGGCCGCAAATCGGCAGCTACCCGATGCTCTGGAAAGAAGTGTTCGTGGAAGAAGGCTTGCGGTTGGGCCGCTTGGGCAAGATTCTGCTGGCAGTTTTCATTGCCGCGAGCTTTCTTTCGCTCTATTACTTCGTCACTATCTACTCGCCGCGCGGAGCCGCGTGGCAGACACCGTATGTGATAAGCATCTGGTCCCAGGCAATTGGCTGCGTGGTGGCCTGCCTGTTGCTTCTCGGCGTCGCTGTGCGGGCTGCGACGAGCCTGATCGGCGAACGCGATCGCCAAACCCTCGACGGCCTGCTGGCGGCGCCGCTCGACCCCGCGGCAATTCTGTTCAGCAAGTGGCTGGGAAGCGTCCTGGGGGTGCGCCTCGGTTGGCTGTGGCTAGGCGTGATCTGGGCGATGGGTTATTTGTTAGGGGTGTGGCACGTGGCGGTTGTGCCGGTGCTCGCGGCGGCGTGGCTCGTCTACGCCGCGTTTCTGGCGACGGTGGGTCTGTGGTTCTCGTTGGTCTCCCGGACCAGCTTGCGTGCTACCGTTTATACACTCGGCAGCGCACTCGTCATGGCGATCCTCTTCCTGGCACCGCTGGACAGCCTTTTCCCACCGGATGATCCAGCAGCGCAAGCGTGGGCGCGCTGGCTTTATCAGTTTCAGCTCGGTCTGAGTCCACCGGCCGCCCTCGGTTACTTGTTGCCGTTTCCGCGGCCGCGGCTTGAAGCATGGCATAAGGAGGCATGGCAGTTCAGAGCCGCTCTGTTCGGCATCGCCTTTTGGGGGCTCGCCACGGCTGGGCTTTGGTGCTGGGTCAATGTCCGCTTCCGCAAGCTGACGAACCGATAGTCTCAATCAGAACGGCAGGGCTTTTTCATCGCCAGTCCTTTTTCCAGTCCTTTTTCGTAGGACGTTACGTTCATCGCTTGTACTCCTTTGTAGGCTTCATTGGCTAGCAGTTTTTCAAATTCTCGCTTTTGAGCTTCGTCCAAGGGCAGGTAGGCTTCCACGCACTCGCCCAACAGAAACCGTTGCTGATCAGAAAGCGGCGCCGCCTGAATCCGGCGTAGAGCCTCTGCCCCCAACCAGGCAGCTTGTTCCTTGGGTATCTTCATTAGCGCTGACAGCGCCACGCCTAGCCAGTTTTAAGGGCCTGATTGTCAGTCACGGCGAATAGCCGCGAGTTGATCGGCTGTGGGAAACTCCTTGACTTGATAGCGCTCAGGATAGGTTCCTTGGGCTGCCATGAGGTCGCCCACTAATTGCTGTACGCGATTCCAGTCCGCTCTGGCCACGACGCTTCCTTCCTCATCGCCTTTGGGGACGAAGAAATAGACTTGATCGGCTTTCGGCAAAAGTGAATTCAGACCCTGAGACCAGACACCGTAACTGTGGGCTTCTCCTGTTTCGTCATTCTTCACGGCAGAATAGGACGCAACCCAAGTGTTCTTCCCGGTCTTCTGGTGTAGAGCATCCAGCACGTCTTTCTGTTCTGCATAGTCCCGGCCGAAAGACTTCAACAGCAACAAACGAAATTGGTCATGCAGCGGGTGTCCGGTATCCGGGAGCCAGGGTTCCCAGGTTTTGTCATCAAACATAAAGGCCAGGCCGGTTTCGAGCGTCGCCCGGGAGCCAAGTGGGAGCCAAGGGACAGTCTACCGTTGCGATTGCTCGACATCAACTTGCGAAAAACAGCAAGATGTGCGGCAAGCAATAGTCACTACCGGCCGTCGCCGAGAAGACGCCGCAGCTCGGCGATATATTGCTCCTGTGTGCCGGCGAACGCTTGGCGGGAGGCTCAACCCGCCCTGGTAAGGTCGAGGAAAACGATGCTCGACGGATTGCCGACGGAGGCATACTGGCCGGTGAAGCGGAGGCCGCCGGTTTGGCGATCCACGCGGAAGACGGTGAGGTTGTCGCTGCGCTGATTGCAGCAATATAGAAAGCGGCCGCTGGGGTCGAAGGTGAAGCTGCGCGGGTAATTGCCGTGCGTCCATTCTTCGCCGGCATAGGTCAAGGCGCCGTTCGCGGCGATGGCAAAGATGGCGATGCTGTCGTGCAGCCGGTTGCCGGCATAGACAAAACGGCCATCGGCGGAAACCAGGATCTCGGAGCAAAAGTTACTGCCGGCAAAGCCGCGCGGCAGGGTGGAGATCGTCTGCCGTGACGCTAACCGGCCGGTCGCGGCGTCGTAGTCAAACACGACGATGGTCGAGCCTTCCTCCTGAATCGAGTAGAACCAACGGCCATTGGAGTGAAAATGGAAATGCCGCGGTCCGTCTCCCGGCGGCAGCGACACGGCGGGCGGTTCATTCGGCGTGAGCACGCCCTTCTGCTCGTCGAACTTCCATACGAAGATTTTATCCAGCCCCAGGTCCGCATGCAGCACGAAGCGTCCCGAGCGATCGGCCTCGATCATGTGCGCATGAGTCCCGTCGTGTCCGCTGATGGCAAAGCTGCCCGGCGGCGCGTTGGCCGCCCGGGCAGGGCCGATCTTGCCGGCATCATTTTTGATATCGGTGGCGGCGCCCAGACGACCGTCGTCAACAATGGGCAGCACCGCGACGGAGCCCCCAAAGTAGTTGGCCACCAGCAGGAACCGTCCGGACGGATGAACGCTCACATACGTGGGCCCGGCGCCCCCGGAACGAACCGTGTTGAGCAGCGTTAATTTGCCGTTCGCTCGATGGATGGCGAAGGCACTAACCGTGCCTTCCTTGTCCGCGCCTGCGCGATCGGTTTCATTGGCGGAATACAGGCAAGTTCCGGATGAGTTCAAAGCCAGGCAGCTCGGGCTGGTGCCCATCTCGTGGATGCCGGCAGGGCTCATCGCCCCGGTGCTGCGATTGACGTGAAAGAGGTGAATGCCGCGGCCATTGCCGGGCGGCAAATCCACCTGGGTTGGCAACACCTCGCGGAGCGGAGAGCTGAAGGTGCCGACATAAGCCAGGAGCAATCCGGCGTCCTTTGCCGATTGCGCCGCAAGCGACCCCAGCACGAGAGGCGCCGTCCCCGCAAGGGCGACCGAGGTTTTCAAAAACAGACGTCGGGAGCTGTCGCGTCGAACCATGTGGAACACAGCCTCTCTGGTTGCGGGAATGGCTTGGAGCTATTCTACAGGTCGTCATGAGCTCCTTCAGGGCACTTGAGGCTGGATGATCTCATAAACGTCGCGGCCATGAACACCGTTGCCTTCGCTCCCATCCGGCACGATCACGAATCTGCTGAAGAGCAAACCGCCGGCGAGCAGGATGGCGACAAGCAGAAACAGCGCCATCCAGACCGCGGGGTGCAGCGTTACTCGCATAGGCGGCGGAGCGGCCAGTTTTGCTGCGTGGAATGATGCGTGTTTAGCTTGCGCAGGAAGTTCGTCGGCCGCTGCCGAGAATTCCTGACCCGCCGGCGCAAGCGTTACGGTCGGGATCGGCTGATGGCTCTGCACCCGGCTGCCAAAGAAAAGCGAGCCGACGGCGCCGAACAGCGAATGTACTTGGCCACGCTGACGCTTCTCTAACGGGGCCGAGGGCGGCGTGCTCAGGCGGGCGTGCACGGCGTTGCGAATAAACGCCATCTTCACCTCCGGCCGGCGCAGGATACGCAAAGCCCAGGCGCCCATCGCCAGGCCGATGAACCAGACCGGGCCGGACCAGGGCAGCATGGCCCAGATGCTGGCGAACAGGACATACTCATAACGCTGGCAGCGCATCATGCGCCGGCCGCCGACCAGGATGAGCGCGGCGGAGATGCCGACGATAGGTGTGAGAATGCCCACGCACAGACCCATATCGATCCAGTAGCCCCGGGGCAGCGATGAATAATGGTGCGCCTCTTCAATGATGGCGACAGTCCCGAGAACCGCCCAGAAGACGACGCCCAGCACGGCGACGACCATCAAGCCAATGGCCGGGCCTACTACCTGCAGGCGGCGCATCTCGAGCTCGACCTCGTCCTGAAACGAGCGAATCGGCGCGGCAACGGGCAGAGGCGACGGCATGGCTCCGGTCATCGCCTCCATGTCCGTCTTCACTTCGCTCACGCGTTGGTAGCGCCGGCCGGGATCTTTCTCCAGCGTGCGCAGCACGATCTCGTCAAGCCGGCCGTCCACGGGCGCTTTCTCCGAAGGCAAGGCGAAGCGGCCGAGCGGCAGCTCCCCAGTCAGCATTTCGTAGAAGACGACGCCAAGGGAGTAGATGTCGGCGCGGTGATCGACCGTGCTCGGTTTCTCCATCTGCTCGGGCGCCATGTAATGCGGCGTGCCCATGATCTGGCGGGAGCCGGTGAGCGTATAGGACGGCGTTGCGGGGCCAAGCAATTTGGCGAGGCCGAAATCGGCGATCTTGGCCCGGCCGCGCTTGTCGATGAGGATGTTCTCGGGCTTGATATCCCGATGGACGACGGCTTCATCGTGGGCGTACTGCAAGGCATCGCAGAGTTGGGGGACGATCCGCAGGGCATCAGCCGGTCCAAGCCGATCGGCCTGCAGCACCTGCCGCAGGTTGACGCCGTCCACGTATTCCATGATGAAATAGAAGAGATCGCCGGCCTCGCCAAAGTCGTGAACGCCGACAATGTTCGGATGATTGAGCTTGGCCAGCGCCCGCGCTTCGCGATTGAAGCGCTCCGCAAAGGCGGGATCGCGGCCGGCTTCAGACGGCAGGATTTTCAGCGCTACCAGGCGGTCCAGCTTGGCTTGCCGGGCCTTGTAGACCGCGCCCATACCGCCCTGGCCGAGGAGTTCGAGGATCTCCAGTTGTGGAAAGAGCGGCGCCAGCTCAGCGGGCGAAGGCGCGAGGAATGGCGCGCCATAGGGGCTGGTCGGCGGGCTGAGTTTTGGGGAAGCGACAGGAAGAGGGCTATCGAGCCCTTGCCTGAGCAAGCAGCGCGGGCAAATGCCGTGCGGTGCGTTCGCCGGCAGTTGGTTGCCGCAGTCTGGACACCAACGCGCCTGAAAGCTCGAAGTTGGTTGTTTTCGCCGGGACCTGAGCCAGAGACCAAAGCCAAAGCCGAGGGCTATGAGCACGAGAGCGGATGGCCCGGTAATAATGATCAATCGGCTGACCTGGTGGCCAATGACCGCGAGGACCAAACAGCCAAGGAATAGCCCCAGGAATACCCAATAGGGCAGCATTCCAGGAGACGGCTTGCCCCGTTTTCCGCGCACGAAAACCCAAATCGGCAAAATGCAGCAGAGTACAAAACTGAAAAGCAAGGCCAGGCTGAACCAGGCAAAGTTGGGTACCACGTGCGGCTCCGCGTGCTGGAAGGTCTCGAACCTAACCTATATAGAAGCAAAATCCGCGAAAGGTTACAGGATAATGTTAAAATACTCCGCAGCATGCCGGCCGCAAATTTCGCGACTACCCACTGGAGCATCGTCCTTGCTGCGGGCGATCAGGCGTCGCCGCTAGCGCAGGAAGCGCTGTCGGCGCTGTGCGCCACCTACTGGTATCCGCTTTATGCTTACGTTCGCCGGCAGGGCGACCCGCGGGAGCAGGCCGAGGACCTGACCCAGGAGTTCTTTACCCGGCTGCTGGAAAAGGGCTTCCTCCGCGGCGTGGATCCGGAGAAGGGCAAATTCCGCGCCTACTTGATGGCCTGCTTTCGCCATTTCCTTGCCAATGAGCGCGACCGGCCGCTCGCGCAAAAGCGCGGGGCCGGCAAGGCGCATCTGTCGCTGGATTTTGCCGGTGCCGAGGAGCGCTACAAACTTGAGCCCGCCCACGAATTGACGCCGCAAAAGCTCTATGAACGGCAATGGGCCTTGACGCTCCTCGAACAAGTCTTGAATCGGCTGCGCGACGAGTCTGTCCGCGACGGCCTCGGCCGGCTCTTCGACACGCTCAAGGTCTTTCTCAGCGGCGAAAGCCCGGCACTGTCTTATGAAGAAGTTAGCCGTGGCCTGGGATTGAGCGTGGGTGCCGTGAAGGTTGCCGTGCATCGCTTGCGCCGGCGCTACCGGGACCTGCTGCGCGAGGAGATCGGCCGCATTGTGGGCGATCCCTCGGAAATCGACGGCGAGATCCAGGCGCTGTTCGCAGCCCTGGGGTAGGACAAACTGTGCAATCGAAAGCTCTTCGCCGGATCATCGAACCATTTCTCGCAGAGAGCACCGAGAAGGCAGAGCTAGACAGAGAAAAGCGCTTCAAATTATTCTTTAGCGCCTCTCTGCGCTCTCTGTTTTCTCCGTGTCCTCTGTGAGAAACTCTTTTTTGATTTCATCCTCCAATACCAGCGACAGTGCTGCCCTTGTCCGCGGCTCTACAATGGGGACGGAACCGAGGAGCGGCGGCAAATCTTCACCAACCGTTAAGTTGGGCACGCCGACTCTTTGCGGGCCATGAACCCGCAGCGGTTCTGTGTCAAGAACATCCCGTCTCGTGGGCGACTTTGTTATAGGCCGTCCAAAACTCCCCGTCCGCGCGGCTGTGCTGCGCGGGTCAAAGGAGGGAAGGCGAGAGAAAGGCGCAGGATGACGAATCGGCAGGATTTCCCCAAGCTGTGACCTTTTTCTTATTTTGGCGAGCCGGCCAGCCGATTTAGAAGAGTAGCCGAGGCGGAAGACAACCCTGCGGAGTCCCGCTCCCCAGGTCCCGGGCTGGCAGTCCGGCGCGGCGCGAAGCTTGTCTGAACCTTTGGTAAGGCCTGCCCGGTCCCGCGCACCGGAAGTGGCCCCTGGCCGCGGCCCTGCATTCCCGCAAGCACGCAGGGCCGGCGCTGCCAGTTCAGGCTGGGCAGATGGTTCCCGACAGCGTGCCCGCGTCCGCTGCCAGGGAGAGGACTCAGAACACACAAATTGGAGTGCCTGCCATGAAGAAAGTTTTTACCACCGGCCAGGTGGCGAAAATCTGTAAGGTCGCACCCCGTACGGTGAGTAAATGGTTTGATTCCGGCCGGCTCCGCGGCTACCGCATCCCCGGCAGCCAGGACCGCCGCATCCCGCGCGAGCACCTGATCCGCTTCCTCAAAGAGCACGGCATGCCGCTTGGGGAACTGGAAGAAGAAGGATGGCATAAGATCCTCATCGTCGGCGCCGAAAAGCTCTTTATCGACCGCGTCAAGGAGCTGCTCCCCGAGGCGGAAGACTACAAGTACGAAGTGGCCAACAGCGGCTTCGAAGCCGGCATCCAGGCCGAGAGCTTTCATCCCGATACCATCGTTATCGATCTCGCCATGGGCCGCAGCGAAGCCTTGCAGATTGCCGCCAACCTCCGCCGCAACCCGCAGTACGAGCAGACCCTGATCGTCGCCCTCGCCAGCGAGGACGAAGCCGCCCCCGAGGCGCTCGTCAACTTCGGCTTCAGCGAATCCTTCAAGAAGCCCTTTGATATTGCCCTGCTGACCGAGCGCATTCAAACGCTCGTCGAAGAGAAGCGTGCCAATTCGTGAGCGGCATCGGGGCCCCCGCGTCCCGAGCTTCACGACCCTGCTGACGGCCAGGCGCCTGGACCATCCAGGTAGCCTGGCCGTTTTCGTTGTCGCTGGGTGGCATGTCTGCCGAAGATCAATAAACGAACTGACACAAGGAGAATAACCGCCTCCTACAATCAGAGATTGGCGACCTGCCGCCTGGCGGTAGGATGTTGCGCGTGCAAGGCTTGGCGAGCAGGCCTCGTCCGGCGGCCGGGGCCCGCGGGCGCCTTGCCGTTTACCAAGTTAGGAGGAACCCATGGCTCCGGTCCTGGTGGTGGGCACGCGCAACGCCAAGAAACGCGAGGAGATCCTGGAAATCCTCGGCGACCTCGATTGGCAAGTACGCGATCTCACTTCCTGGCCGGATGCTCCTGAAGTCGTGGAGGACGGCGCGACCTTTGAAGCCAATGCCCGGAAGAAAGCCTCCGAACTGGCGAGGTTCCTGCAGCACTGGGTGCTGGGCGAGGACAGTGGCCTGGTGGTGCCGGCGCTTAGCGGCCGGCCGGGGGTGTTTTCTGCGCGCTATGCCGGCAAGCAGGGAGACGACGCGGCCAATAACGCCCGGCTGCTGGCGGAGCTGGCGCCACTTCCCGACGACCGGAGAGCCGCCTACTATGTTTGCACGGCGGCGCTCGCGGATCCGCAAGGACAGATTCAAGCCCTGGTGGAAGGCCGCTGTCACGGCGTCATTGTCCGCGACTTTCGCGGCTGCGGCGGCTTCGGCTATGATCCGCTCTTTCTCATTCCAGAATATCAACGTACCTTCGGCGAACTGTCGGCGCGCGTGAAACATGCGTTGAGCCACCGGGCGCGCGCGCTGGAACGGCTACGGCCTGCGCTACATCGGTTGATTCAGAAAAACTAAGTGCCATTGGTATCTACACAAAGCCATAACCCGCCCTGAACGGCGGGCCTAAGACGCTGCCGCGAAAAGCCCCGTGAACGGGGCTCGGGATGCCCGGCAACTTGTGTAGATAGCAATGGCACAAGGACGTGGCATGGAAAGACAACTTCAAAAATGGCGTCACGGGCTGTGCATCAAACACATGCGCACGTAACAGACTACTCCAGCTCCTGGAGCCAATCATCCATGTTCCAGAAGCGGATGGTCTGATCCGCGCTGCCGGTCACCATGGTCACGCCGTCCCGGGCCAGCGCCAGCGCGTTGACCGCTCCGGAATGCCCCTGCAGGCTGGCGAGCTCGCGTTCGACACTGACCTGCCAAACCTTGACGGTCTTGTCCTTGCCGGAAGAGACAAGCAACTTTCCGCTGGACGTGAAAGCCAGGCTAAGAACCTGATTGGCGTGCCCAGGCAGTTCGGCGCGCACCTGGCCTGAGGGCAAGTCCCACAGTTTGATGGTGCGGTCCCAGCTGCCGCTGGCCAGCGTCTTGCCGTCCGGCGATAGGGCGAGGCAGCAGACCGGGGCGACATGCCCTGCCAGCGTGTGCAGCGCTTGCCCCGTTTTCATATCCCAGGTCTTCAAGGTGCCGTCCTTGCCGGCCGAGACCAGCGATTGGCCGTCGGCGGAAAAGACTAGCGCCAAGATAGGACCCGCGTGACCGGTAAGCGTCCAGCGCGTTTGCTGGGTGGCGAGATCCCAGACACGTACGGTTTCGTCCAGCCCGGCGGACGCAAGCAAATTGTCCGTGAGGGAAAAGGCGGCCGTGAGCACTCCGGCCTTGTGGCCGCGCAGCGTGGCCACCGGCGTTCCGCCCGGGAACATCCACAGGCGCACCGTGCTGTCCTCGCTGGCGGAG
Source organism: Gemmataceae bacterium (assembly GCA_035939715.1). GTDB lineage: Bacteria > Planctomycetota > Planctomycetia > Gemmatales > Gemmataceae > DASZFN01. The sequence goes on from DASZFN010000640.1 coordinate 9,238, forward strand.
ACGAGTAGCCGGCCGTTGGGAGAGAACGCCACGGCATGGATGGAGGCGGTATGGCCTTGCAAGCGTGCTTGTTCATGACCAGTGGCCAGGTCCCAGGTGTGAATCCAGTTCTCATCGCGGCTGGTGAAAGCCAGCGCCTTGCCGCTGGGCGCGAGGGCGACGCTAAGCACTTCGCCAAAATCGCGTTCCAGGGTGTTGTTCAGATGCCAACCCGCGAGGATCCCGCCCGGACCGGTAGACTGCATGACGTGTGGGATATAGATCGGCCGGGCCGCGGTGCGCGCCACGATCTGGTCACTGTAGAAGACGCCCGTGCCGAGGGTGACGACAAGCAGAATACCGGCGGCAGCGGCCAACGAGGCGCCGAGCTTCCATTTATGCGCGGTGGTGGTTTTGAGGACCGCGTCGGCCAGCATGGCCACATCACTGGAGATGACGCCGGCCGTGGTGGCGGCACCGGCGCCGAAGGCCATGGCCGCCTGGACGGTGCCGCTGATCAAGGAAGCCGAAGCGCTGGCCGCGGTTGCCTTCTGCAAGAGGGCGGGTAACAGGACAGCGGCGGAAAGGACGACGCCGCGCTGCGCCAGGCGCTTGCGCAGCAGCTTACGGGCTTTCTCCATGCGCCGCGACATGGAACCGCTGGGCCAGCCCAGTTGCTCGGCCGCCTCCTGGTGCGTTTTGCCTTGCAGGCAGCACAGGACCAGGGGCGCCCGGTACTTTTCCGGCAGCTCGTTCAGCGCCTCATCAATGATCGGCTTGAGATCGTTGATTTCCGGGGCGACGCCGGCCTCTGCAGTGGACATGTCCCAGGCCTGCCTTTCGCGTACGCGCCGCCGGGCGGCGATGGCTCTCGCCTTGACTGCGGTGCGATATGCCACGGCATACAACCAGTTGCCAAGCGCGCGCTCTCCATCCAGCGAATCGGCCCGGCGAACCAGGACCAGGAAGGTAGCCTGGAAGGCATCCTCAGCATAATGCCGGTCGCCCAGCACGCGCTCGCACACCCCGAGCACCAGCGCGCCGTAGCGCTCGACCAGCATGGCAAAGGCCCGCTCGTCGCGCTCCTTGACGTAGCGTTCCAGCAGTTGGCCGTCCGACAGTGCTTCGTCCGGGCGCGCGGCCATGCCGCTGACAGGATCCTGTCCGGCCTCAGAGGCCTGGCCAGTCGGCATGAACCCGCCTCTCCTGGTTTGAAGAAATCCCATTGCTAACTGCCCAGAAAAGCGGCCGCAAATGCAGCCAGCCGCGAAAATCGGGCTTCTCCATGGGCGAAAACACCTGGATTCAACCGGGTCCGCCCGGTTTCTCCGCTATTCCCAGGTTACATGCATTGACGGCAACGAGCAACATAGCTCAACGATTAAGGTGCAGGTTAGGGGGGTTAGGCGTAGGTGGGGCATTGGTCATTAGTCATTCGTCATTCGCGGAGCGAATGACGAATGACTAATGACCCGTTTGGCGTTTTCGCTAACTCCTGACCCTGACCCAGGTTTTTCCGGTGCTGAACTCTTCGGCAAAATGCTGTACACTGGCTAAGGTTAGAGAACGGCCGACTGGTCCTCGGCACCCTCGAAAGGCCTATCTTGCTGCAAAGAAAGGTCGTGTACGCATGGCTTCGCCTCCTGCAGCTGCCGCCGGCCCGCTAAGCCCTGCTCGCAGCTCGGAGCCCGGTATCGATTTGCGCGCGCTTGGTCTGCGTGCTCCTGGCCCCGTCCATGCCAACCTGGCGCCGGCGGCTCTGACCGAGGCAGCCCTGGCGCGTCATGAAGGTTTCTTGAGCAGGAAGGGCGCTTTTGTCGCGTATACGGGCGCACATACGGGGCGCTCGCCGAAAGATCGCTTCATTGTCTCGACGCCGCGCAGCCGCGAGGAGATCTGGTGGGGCCCCATTAATCGGCCGATCGACGAGGCGGCCTTCGAGCACCTGCACGCGAAAGTCCTGGCCTTTCTCGAAGGCCGCGAGCTGTTCGTCAACGACGGCTGGGCCTGCGCGGACCCACGCTATCGCCATCAGGTGCGCGTCATCTCCGACCTTGCCTGGCACAGCCTGTTCGCCAATTGCCTGTTCCTTCGGCCGTCGGCGGCGGAGCGGACCGGCTTTCAGCCCGACCTCACCATCATTCACGCCAGCGACCTGCATGCGGACCCGTCTCGAGACGGCACGCGCAGCGACGTGTTCATCGTCCTGAACCTGGAAAAGCGCCTGGTGCTGATCGGCGGCACGCATTACGCCGGCGAGATCAAGAAATCGGTATTCTCGGTCCTTAACTATCTGATGCCGCAGCAGGGCGTGTTTCCCATGCACTGCTCGGCGAACATCGGCCACGGGGGTGACACGGCTCTGTTCTTCGGCCTGTCCGGCACCGGCAAGACAACCCTGTCTGCGGACCCCGAACGCCGCCTCATTGGCGACGACGAACATGGCTGGTCGGCGGACGGCGTCTTCAACTTCGAGGGCGGCTGTTACGCCAAGACCATCGACCTGACGCTCGAACGCGAGCCGCAGATCTGGAACGCCATTCGCTTTGGCTGCGTGCTGGAGAACGTCATCATCGACCCGGTCACGCGCGAGCCGGATTTTGCCGACGAACGCTACACCGAAAACACCCGCGCCGCTTACCCCGTGGATTACATTGACAACTGCGAGCTTTCCGGCCGCGGTGGTCACCCAAAAAACATTCTGTTTCTCACCTGCGATGCCTTCGGCGTGCTGCCCCCGGTGAGCAGGCTGACGACCGACCAGTCTCTGTACCACTTCCTGTCCGGCTACACGGCCAAGGTGGCCGGCACCGAGGCCGGGGTCACCGAGCCGAAGGCGACTTTCAGCACCTGCTTCGCGGCGCCTTTTCTGCCCCTGCACCCTGCCCGTTACGCCGCCATGCTGGGCGAGCGCTTGCAGCAGCACGGCTCCCAGGTATGGCTGGTTAACACCGGTTGGACCGGCGGTCCGGAAGGCGAAGGCAAGCGCATCGAGCTCCAATACACGCGCGCCATGGTTCGCTCCATTCTCAATGGCGATCTGAAAAAGGTCTCTTTCGCTCCGGACCCCGTCTTCAAAGTTCTGGTTCCCACGACCTGCCCCGGTGTGCCCCCGCAGCTCCTTCAAGCGCGCAGCACTTGGAGGAACCAGGCTGATTACGATGCCAAGGCCAGACAACTGGCGGAATTATTCCGCAACAATTTCGCCAATTATGCGTCTGAAGTATCGGAAGCCGTGCGAATGGCTGGACCATAGTAAGTCAGTAGCCAGCAGTCAGCAGCACACGTGCTACTGACTGCTGGCTACTGACTACTGACTAGAACTTGTCAGATGAACGTCTCGTAATAACATAAAGTGGAAGAGAGCTTCCGGTTTACGCCGCGCGCCAGTCGCGTTGACCGGAAGCTTTTTACCATTTCAGCCCGCGGTTTTTCCGCCGAGGGTTCAAAGGATGAGGACATGATTCAGGTTGACGACCTCACCAAATACTTTGGGCCGGTACTCGCGGTCAACGACATCAATTTTCAGGTTTCGCAAGGCGAAATTGTCGGCTTCCTCGGCCCCAACGGGGCCGGCAAGACGACCACGATGCGAATTCTGACGACGTATCTGCCCGCCACCAGCGGCATCGCCCGGGTCGCCGGCTACGATGTCATGACCCAGTCGGTGGATGTCCGCCGCAACATCGGCTACCTACCCGAAAGCGTGCCGCTTTACCCGGAGATGCGCGTCGAGGAATATCTGCAGTATCGCGCCAAGCTGAAGGGCGTCGACCGCAAGTTGCGCGGCAAGCGCCTCGACTACTGCCTGGACCACTGCCGGATTCGCGAGGTGCGACGGCGGCTGGTCGGCACGCTCTCCAAGGGCTATCGACAGCGCGTGGGTTTGGCCGACGCGCTCGTGCACGACCCGGCCATCCTCATCCTCGACGAACCGACCTCGGGACTCGACCCGCTGCAGATTCGCGAAACGCTGACCCTCATCAAGGCCCTGGGCGAACGGCACACGATTCTGCTTTCCACGCATATCCTGTCCGAAGTGGAAGCCGTCTGCCGGCGCGTGATCATCATCAACAAGGGGCGCATCGGCCTGGACAAGAAGCTGTCCGAACTGGCGACCGATGCCACCGCGATCGTTCTGGAAGTGCGCGGGCCGACCGATCAGGTGACAAACGTGCTCAAGACAACCGAAGGCGTCACGCAGGTGACCGCGCAAGCGATTGCGGACGGCTTGAACAGCTTTGAAGTGTACACCCGGCACGAGCAAGATCTGCGCGAGGCGCTGGCGCAGCGCGTACTGAAAAATGGCTGGAACCTGCGCCGGCTGGATCTGCGCCGCCGCAAGTTGGAAGACCACTTCATCCAGGTGGTCATGAACGACGACCCGTTGCTGGAACGCAATGGCCACGGCGGCAGCGAAGCGATTCAGGATAAGTCTGAACAGATGGCAGCCATGAGCTGAGAGTTCAGACGAGGGATGGAAGCTATGTCGAAAAGCATCACCGAAAAACCAGAATTCCGGGCGCCCTTGCCCGAGTGGAAGCCGGCCCATGAGACAGCGCCGTCCGTGATGCGTGACGACCAGGACAGCGTCGCGCGCATGCTCGGGCTCACGGGCCTGTGCTTCGTCGTAATCGGCGCCGCTATTGTCCTGCTGGCGCGCATTTCGCGCGTGAATCCGGCTGTCGGCATCGTGGGTGTGGTTCTGGGCGGGGCGCTTCTGCTCTTCCACGCCTCGCGCGAGGCCGACCGGCAAATTCGCCGCACCTACGGCATAAAGGGCTACCTTTGGCTCGTCCTGGGGCTGCTTGTCCTTGCTTTGCCCATCAGAGGCTGGACCCTTGAGACGCGGTTTCTGCCATATGCGTTTTCGGCATTCACCTTTGCTCTGCTTTTCTTGATGCCCTTTGCCCGCAACGAAACGGAAGATTCCTGGCGCACCCCAGCGGTATTGATTCTGGGCCTCATCGGCCTGGCTGCAGCGCTGTTTGGTTTTGTGGGAAGCAATTTTGACTCAACCTTCCTGCTGCCGCACGGCCTACTGCTGGCCCTGCTGGGGTTATTCTATCTATGGGCTTTTGTCGGCCTGAACGGCACTGCAACGGATCGTGGCTATGCGGCGGGATTGGCCCTGGGGGCATTGGGGGCGCTGTTCTTTCTGGTCGCCCTGGGGCGCTCCATTATTACGCCCCTGGTGGTTCGGAGCGGCGGAGCTTCCTACCTAACTTCGGGCGGGGCCATTTTGATGGGATTGGGCCTCCTCTATGTTATTCTCTCTGCGGGACTCATTTCGGACCGGCACCTGGTCGTCCTGACACGCCGTGAACTGGGAGCCTTTTTCTATTCTCCCATCGCTTATATCGTTTTCTTTGCACTCACGGTGCTCGGCTGGATCGTGTACGGGCTTTTTGTCCTGCGGGTCGTGGAATCGAGCAGCCCGGGTCAACAACCGATGCTGGAGCCGATCGTCCAATATTACATCGTCCATTTCATCCCGGTGGTTTCGGTGGCTTTCGTGGTGCCGGTCATTACCATGCGGCTGCTCAGCGAAGAAAAACGCACGGGCACGCTAGAAGTATTGTTGACGTCCCCGGTGAGCGAGACGACCACTGTCCTCAGCAAATTTCTGGCCGCACTCATCTTCTTCATGGTGATCTGGATTCCATGGGGGTTGTTTCTGGTCGCTCTGCGCGTCGAAGGCGGCCAGCCGTTTGACTACCGTCCCTTGATCAGCTTCTTTATTGCCCTGTTATTCTCCGGCGCGGGCTTTCTCAGCATGGGACTATTCTTCTCGAGCCTTACCCGCAATCAGATCGCGTCGGCGGTCTTGACATTCATGGGAATGCTCATTTTGATCGGCGTTTATTTTGTGAAATTCAGTGTTGTTCAATCGAATCCCTGGTCCGCTGTCTTGACGCACGCGTCCTATATCGATCTTTGGTTAAATAGTTTGCAAGGAAAATTAGCGGCACGCGCGCTATTATTCCATCTATCCGCCACTATCTTCTGGCTGTTCTTGACCGTAAAGGTTCTCGAATCCCGCAAGTGGAAGTAACGCCGCGAACACAACCGGCATGCTGCCGAGAGGTTAATACATGAGTATTGCACCGTCGAATCCGCCACAGGACCGCGACGCCTGGTTTTCCGGCCTCGCGCGCCGCACCAGGGAAGCGGCGCTCGTGTTCGCCATCGTGGGCGTCCTTTTCGTACTGGTGCCGATTCTGGTCGGCATCAAGTATCGCGCGGACTACCTGTCCGTCTGCATCTGGGGCGGCGCCGTTGCCATCCTGGCCTGGGCCGGAGCGTTCTGGTTGCTCGTCCGGGGCAGCGACGAAGAGCCTCTTGAAGCGGACGAGGCGCGTGTCTTCGCGCTGATCATGGGCGGGGTCTTTGGTTTCCTCACGACCTTTCTGGGATTTCTACTCGGCTGGAAATGGTTGGACACGTTTGTTAGTTGGGTCAACGGCGAGGGCCAGGACGGCTGGAAGATCTTCCTGGTGCTAATCGCCATCGTTGGCGGGCTGGCGGTGATGTTTGCCAGTCTCCAACTCGGACGCTCCCAGGAGCGAAGCAATTCCACGCTGCGGCTTGTGGTTTATGGCTACAACGCAGTGCTCGGCGGCCTGCTGCTGTTGGCCATTCTTATTGTGGCAAACGTGCTGGTTTATCTAAAATTCCCGGCTTACGCCGACTTCACCTCGGAAAGCATTTACACGCTCAGTTCCCGATCGAAGAGTATCTTGTCAGGGCTACAGAAGCCTACAAAAATCTACGCGATTTTCTCAGCGGGCGATCCCATTGGCAGCGAGGTCGACACCCTTCTGAGCGATTTCCGAGAAGTCAATGACAAGATCCAGGTTCGCAAACTGTCCCCCGATTTTGACGAGGAGGCTCGCCAGCTCGCACGCACTTTTGGCATTTTGGACCGCGAAGGGATATTGATTACCTATGGCAGCGACCCTCAGATCGAGCATCACTTCATCAAACGCGCGGATCTCTTTAGTTTGAACATGGATCGCATGGGGCGCCAGAACCCTGATGAAAAGGAGAGCTTCAAATTCAAGGGCGAGGATGCCCTGATAACGGAGCTGAACTTCCTGGCGGAAAACAAAGACAAGCCCGTGATTTACTTCACGCAGGGAAACGGGGAGCTGGATCTCAAGAAAATGGATTTTGGACGTGCCGATGATGGCGCGGGGGTGCTGAAGGAGCGGCTCGAAAAGCGGAATTTTCAGGTCAGGCCTCTGAACTTCAAGCCGGGGGAGGCCGTTCCCCCGGAGGCAGAGATTGTGGTCATGGCGGGCCCAAGCCAGCCGTTGCCGGAATTCGCGCTCAAGGCGCTCCACGACTACATGAATCCGGCCGATCCGGGGAAGAGAAAAGGCAAGCTGATGATCCTGCTTGGGGTCGATACGACGCGCGACAACAAAATGAAGCAGACCGGCCTGGATGGTTTACTTGCGGAGTTTAGCGTCCAGGCAACCAATGAAAGGATATTAAGTGTTCCACGCCCACCACAAGTGCGCAGTCCAATGCAGGTGCTGGTAACCGTAAACGGCGACATTGCTCCAAAGAATCCGATTGCGGCTGCTTTCTTGCGGACGGGATTCATTCTTGAAAATGTGCGCATTATTCGACCGAGTGCCGAGGCGCCGGGACGCCCCAGTGCTGGCCGTTACACGGCTGATACCCTGTTCGAGACCGCCAGCTATGCCTGGAGCGAGTCCAATCTGGGTGGCGATGTATTGCAAATATTCGCGGATCTAAGGAAGGATGTGAAACTTTTTCAACAGAAGTTAAGTGAAGGTCCGCTTTCTGTTGGCGTGGCAGTAACGGAGCCGGCGCCGTTTAACCCGGCCGACCCTCACGCGGCCATGCGCGCGCCCGAGGGGAAACCGCGCATGATCGTTTTTGGCTGCTCGACCATGGCATCGAATCAGCACGTATCCGAGCAGGGCAATCGCGGCGAATTCGAGGTGCTCTCCAGCTGCCTTGACTGGCTCCGCGAGCGGCCGAACAGCATCGGCATTGAGGCGAAGAAACGCGAATTTTACGCTGTGGCGCCAACGGCTGGCTTGGCAAAGATGGTTTTGTTGCCTGGGCTTCTGGCCGCCATTGCCATCGTCGGACTGGGCACCGGCGTTTGGGTCGTTCGCCGTCGCTAGGGATTCGATCCCCAACAATCAAGGCGTCGCTCGTGCATTCGCGGCCCGCAGCGCGAGCAAGAAAAGAGCTCTTGCTCGCGCTGCGGGGTTGCGGATGTGGAATTACTCGTCAAATTCAAGAACCACCATGAGTTTCAAAACCACTTACGTAATGTTCATCCTCCTGGTAGCCTTGCTGGCCATCTTTGGCATCTGGCAGGCCTTCGGCACGAAGCCAGGCATGGAAACCTATGTGATGGCCTCCATGCACCGGAGCAAGGTCAGCAATGATGACATCGACGGCGTGGTCATCCAGCGCACACGGCCAAAAGAAGAGAAGCTGGTATTTGTGCGCGGCTCGGACAAACAGTGGCGGCTGACGGAGCCATTCGAGGATCGCGTTGATAAGTCCGCGCTTGAGAATACCATCCGGCAAGTCGTTGACGCACGCAAAGAAGAACGCACCGATGTTGACTCAAACCTGAAGAAGTGGGGCCTGGACAACCCTTCTGCCGTAGTGACTCTACAACAAGGCACGGAGAAGAAATGGACCCTCAACCTGGGCAACGAAAGCCTCGGCGGGGACATGAGTTCGGACGTCTACGTCTCGGCCGGCGATAAGCCGAGCGAGCCGGCGGCGGTCAAGCGCTCCGAGTTGGCCGGGCTCTTCAAGAACATCAACGAGTTCCGCCAGAAGTCGCTGCTGGCGGAGAATTTGTACGACATCACCGCCGTGAGATTGCAAGAACCGAAGCACGACCCGGTTTCGCTCGACAAAACCAGCGAAGGCCGCTGGCGTTTCGAGAAGCCGGCTTACGGCGAGGCCGACTTTGAGGGTGAAGGCACGCCGTCATTCAGCCCGCAGACAACCAACACCAACATCACCGGCGTCAGGGACCTGCTCCAGGCGGTCGTGGATACGCGCGTGGAATCGGACGCTGATTTTGCCGAGACCAACGCCAAGGATGCCGACCTGGCGGCGAAGGGCCTGGCGGAGAACAATCCGGAGCGGATGCGGCTGGAAGTGAAATCGCAAAGCTCCATCGGCAGCGATGCCGGCAAGGACTCGACCACGCATGTCCTGTTGATCGGCAAGAAAGCCGACGACAAGGGAGACAAGCTGTATGCACGCCTCAGTGATTCCCGGAATATCGTCAAGGTGCCGGCCAAGTACGTGGACAAGATCGCCAAGGTGATTGAAAACCCCGCGGCACTGCGCAACCGGGAGCTGGTCCAAATCGACGCGGCCAAGACCAACACCATCGACGCGATCAACGTGGAGATGCCCGGCCGGGAGCTGTTGAAGCTCCGCCGCGTCAGTGAAGGTTCTACCGCCGCGCTGGCCGCCACGGGCAACTGGA
>DASZFN010000641.1:0-4768 GCA_035939715.1 Gemmataceae bacterium
GGCGTTGACGTTCGCCATGCTCTCCCAGGCGACGAAACCGTTATGGTTTTTGCTGGCACTGCACCTGGTGACGTTTTTTTTGATCGCCATGGTCTGCCACGGCGAATTGGCGAGACAGCGGCCGTCCGCAAAACATCTGACGGAATACTATCTCTGGCTGTCCGTGGGTGGAGTGCTGGGCGGTCTGTTCAACGCCCTGGTCGCTCCCCTGGTCTTCAATTCCGTGATGGAATATCCGCTGGTCATCATGCTGGCCTGTTGTCTCATGCCGGCGGCGAGGCCAAGAGAAGAGACAGAGGCAAACGCACAATCGAAGAAAAAGAGACGAAAACAGCGCGTCCAGGACACAACCGACCGGGCAGCAAACCTGCCCGATTCACCGCAGCCGTGGCTTGCCGTAGCGGCATTGGAGGCATGCCTCGTTTTGCTGCCGGGCGCTCTGGCCGCCGGACTGGGTTTCGTTTTGCGACGGATCAACTATGAAGATAGCACCCTGGAGAATACGGCGTTTGGTCTGTCCTTGATCTTCGGCCTGCCCATGCTGCTCTGTTACGCCTTCAACCAAACCCGCGTCCGTTTCGGTCTGGCGATCGGGTTCTTGCTGTTTGCCGGCGCGACCTATCAAGGCGTGAATGGCGAGACGCTCTATCGGGCGCGCAGCTTTTTCGGCATCCATCGCGTCGCCCTGGCGCCCAGCCGCGACTTCTACCAATTGGTGAACGGCAGCACGGTCCATGGCAGCCAACGCATCGACCAATCCGAACGCGCCGAGCCATTCACCTACTACCATGAAAGCAGTCCGATTGGCCAGGTGTTCCATGCTTTCTCCGGCCAGGCAGCCAAACCGCAGGTAGCCATTGTGGGGCTGGGAGTAGGCTCGCTGGCGTATTACGGCGAGCGGGGACAAGAATTCACTTTCTACGAGATCGACCCGACCGTGTTGCATATTGCCCGCGACCTGGGCTACTTTACGTTTCTGCGTGATTGCAGAGCCAAGGTTGAGTATGTCCTCGGCGACGCGCGCCTCACGGTGCAACATGCACCGGACAATCATTTTGGCATCCTGGTCATCGATGCCTTCAGCTCCGACGCCATTCCTCTGCATCTGCTTACGCGCGAAGCCGTGGCAATCTACAAGAAGAAGCTGGCCAGCGATGGCATCCTCGCCTTTCACATCAGCAACGGTTACCTCGATCTGGCGCCTGTCCTGGCGCAGTTGGCCAAGGACGCGCGCTTGCTGTGCTGGTCGCAAAGTCACATCCCTGTGGGCAAGGGGCCGGTCTGGGAATCGCAGTGGCTGATCATGGCGCACGGCAAAGAGGATCTGGGAAACCTCCTGGAAAGAGGGCCGTGGCAGCCAATGAACGCCCCTCCCGGTACGCCCACATGGACAGATGATTTTTCGAACATCTTTAGCGTTCTTCATTGGCGCTAGCAGCCTGTTGAAAGGTGTCTGGAACCACAGGCTGCTAGGGGTTAGGAGAAGTGCATGTCGGCCCGCACTCAGCCGCCCGGTCCCAAAGGGCACTGGCTCAAAGGCAATCTGGCGGAATTTCGCCGCGATTCCCTGGGTTTTATCACGCACTGCGCACGGGAATACGGCGACATCGTTTCCTTGAAGCTCGGACCCAAGCGTGTTTACCTGCTCAACCATCCGGACCTGATCGAACAGGTGCTGGTGACGCAAAATCGCAATTTCATCAAGCACTTCATCACGCGCTTGCTGCAGCGCATTCTGGGCGAGGGGCTCTTGAACAGCGAGGCGGACATCTGGCTCCGCCAGCGCCGCCTGGCGCAGCCCGCCTTTCATCGCAGCCGTATCGAGGCTTATGGCCGCGTCATGGTGGAATTCACCGAGAACATGCTTCGCACCTGGAAGGAAGGCGAGAGCCGGGATATTCACGTGGAGTTCATGCGTCTCGCTCTCGGCATTGTGGCCAAAACGCTGCTCAACGCCGACGCCGGCGGGGAAGCGAACACGGTCGCCTCGGCCCTCGAATTCTTGCTGAAGGATTTTCTTTATCGCTGGGAAACCCTTTTACCCGTGCCGCGCTGGGTGCCGACGCCGCACAACCTGCGCTGCAAACGGGCCCGGCGAAGCCTTGAAGGCACGATCTACAAGTACATCAGGCAAGGACGCGCCGCGGGCGTGGACCGGGGCGATCTGCTCTCGATGCTTCTGCAGGTTCGCGACGAGGACGGCAGCGGCATGTCTGATCTGCAACTGCGCGATCAGGTGATGACGCTTTTCCTGGCCGGACATGAGACCACGGCCAATTCCCTTTCGTGGACGTGGTACTTGCTTGCCCAGCATCCGGAAGTCGAAGCAAAACTGACAAAGGAATTGCAGGACGTTTTGGGCGGCCGGCCGCCGACGGTGGCGGACCTGCCGCGGCTCCGGTACACCGATTATGTGGTATGCGAATCGATGCGGTTGTATCCGCCGGTCTTCGCCTTTGGCCGTGAGGCGCTGCAGGCTTGCACATTGGGCGGCTACGAAATCCCGGCGGGCGCCACCGTGATCATGAGCCAGTGGATCATGCACCGGCACCCGCGTTACTTTGATAATCCTGAAGAGTTCCACCCCGACCGCTGGGCGAATGGCCTGCTGCAGCGGATCTCGAAGTATGTCTACTTCCCGTTTGGAGGTGGGCCGAGGATTTGTATCGGCAACACGTTTGCCATGATGGAAGCCAGCCTGGTCCTGGCCACGCTGGCCCAGCATTACCGCTTCACGCTGCTCCCCGAGCCACCAGTCGTCCCCTGGCCGGCCGTGACGCTGCGGCCGCGGCATGGCATTCTGGCGCGGTTGCAGAAACGGTAACTGCCCTCAGCTCTCGAGAATTTGCCGCACCGTGGCGACGTTTACCAGTTCCAGGTTCTTGACGATCAAATCGGCACGGGCTTCTTCCAGCAGTTTCTGCGGATGGTGTCCGACAAAGGTAACGGCAATGCACTTCATGCCGGCCGCCTTGGCCGCCTGAACGCCGGCGACCGCGTCTTCCATCACGAGGCAGCGCGCGGGCGGCATCTGCAGCTTTTCGGCCCCGACGAGGAATACTTGCGGATCAGGCTTGCCGCGCTGGGTGTCGGCTTCCGAAACCACCGCGTCGAAGAAATGCTGCGTCCCCGTTAGATCGAGGATCAAATCAATATTGCCGCGAGGCGCGCTGGAACCTATCGCTTGTTTGAAGCCCGACGCATGCAACTCTTCCAGTAGTCTTCTCACTCCAGGGAGAAGAGCGACCCCCTGCCGGGCGGCGGCTTTGTAGTAGTCCTCCTTGCGGACGCCAAGCCTATCGATCTCCGCTTTGCTGAACGCTGCTCCAAACAGTGTGCCGATGATTTCCGGATTGCGCCGGCCGAACGTGGCGGCGAAATCCGCGCGGCTGAACGGCTTATCCAGTTCGCGAGCCAGCTTAACCCAGGCGGCAAAGTGAAGCTCCGCCGTATCGACCAGCGTGCCGTCAACGTCCCAGATTACGGCGTGGTGATTCGAAGCCTGCGTCATGCGTGCCACCAATGCGTAAGCGGAAAGGACCTCGCGTCTTAATCGTAAAGGCGCAAGGCCCGTTGTCTATGGCAGAAAACACACCAGCCCGAAGCGCGAGCGAGGACCTCGCTTGCGCTTCGGGCTGGTTAGTATTTCTCAAATCACCATTACGAGGAGCTGCCTTTGGCCAGACCGCGGACATGATTGCCCACAGGCCGCTTAAGCGCCTTCATGGCTTGATGCACGGCGATTTTCTTGCGCTGCTCTTCCAGCTCGCGTTCGGCCACCCAATCGACCGCGCTCTGCAGCCGGTGCATCAAGGTGGCCCGCGGATGACGTGCATAGCCAACGATCGAGACGATGAGCAGTATGACGGTGGGCCCGACGGCATTGATCGTGTCGCCGTGAAACCAGAGCGTACCCGCCGCGCCGAGCATCAGTACGCCGAGCACCAGTGCGGCACGCCAGGCGAGGCGCGGCGCCAGCAGCGCAGCGCCACCGGCGATTTCCAGGATCCCGACCAGGATCCGGAACCAGCCTGGGTAACCCCAGCGCGCGAATTGCTCCTGCGCGGCGGGGCTGGCGAACTTGGCGATGCCCGCGGCGACAAAAAGCGCGGCGAGCAAGGCACTGAAAACCCACAGAGTAACCCTGGTGCTGTTCCGCATGGTGCCTCCTCTTAACCAGGACTCGCGAAGCTGCTGCGAGGTTCCGCCACAACAACTAACGCCCTGCCCCGAGAAAAACCCCTCCCACCTATTTTACGGATGCAGGACTCCCTGCGTTCTCGAACTAGTTCGAAAAGGTCGTCGGATTGGAGCGGCGAAAGCCGTCGTCCATGACTAGGACGGCCGCTTCCTCGCTCGGCGCCCGCGGCGGCACCACTACGACGTGGCCACAACGCGGGCAGCGGCAGGACCGGCCGACAAACTGCACCGACGCCTTCAAGGTGCGCCGGCAACCCGGACACGGAAACGAAATATGACTGAGCATGGCATCCTCTCCTCAGGAACATTCGGGCCCACCGCGGCAGAAGCCGCGGCTGCAAAGGTCTCGGCAGGTCCGTCCAGAAATATAGACGAGGTTGATGCCGGCTCGGTTCCGTTGGCCGGCGCCTCGAATTTCTCCCATAAAGCGGGCAGGTGTTTCACTGCTTGCCTTGCAGCGCAGATCTCCCCTTGCCTTTACGGGATGAAAAAAGCAAGGCCGAGGTTCGCGCGCCACGAGATGGCGATCCATTCCGCTGACTTATTCGTCACGAATGTAGACGAATTT
>DASZFN010000642.1:0-19338 GCA_035939715.1 Gemmataceae bacterium
TTTAGGAAATCCTGATCAACAACCCCGGCATGAGCGACGAATTGCTGGACAGTCTGGTGCTGAATCAGCCGCGTAGCGCCGCGGATCTGCGCCAGGAGTTGACCGATCTGTGCAAGGGGGCGGCCGATCTGGAGCCGATCTTGCACAGCTTTCAGGACAAGGAAATCCTGCGCATCGGCGTCCGCGACATCCTCGGCAAGGACAGCATCCAGGCCACCACGGCCGCGCTCAGTGATCTCGCGGAAACCTTGCTGGTGCAGATTGCCCTCTTGCAACAGCCGGCGCTCCACAAGCGTTTCGGCATTCCTCATCTTGCGGAAGGTCCGCGCGCGGGCCAGCCGAGCCGTTTCGCCTTGCTTGGTCTTGGCAAGCTTGGCGGCCGCGAGATGAGCTATCACAGCGACCTGGACCTTATCCTGGTTTACGAAGGGGACGGCCGGACCGGCCCGCCTCCCGGCGCCAACCGCTTCGATCGGTACGAGCTGACGGACAACTTCCATTTCTTCACCGAACTGGCCCAGCGCATCATCAAGGTCACGAGCTTTCCCGGCCCGATGGGACGCCTGTATTACGTGGACATGCGCTTGCGTCCCACCGGCAAATCCGGCAGCCTGGTCATGCCGCTCACCGGCTTTCGCCGCTATTACGAGGAGGGGGAAGCTGAGCTCTGGGAGAGACAGTCGCTAACGCGTGCCCGCGTGGTCTACGGCGACCCGGGCTTTGCCGGCGAGGTCATGCAAGCCGTGGAGCAGGGCGCCTATGGCCTGGCCTGGCGTCCCGAGTTGGCCGACGAGATTCAGGAGATGCGCGAACGCCTGGAAGCAAGCCGTAGCGGCCGCGATCTGAAGCGCGGTTTCGGCGGGATAGTGGATGTCGAGTTCGTGGTGCAGATGTTTCAGCTCAAATACGCACGGGATCTCGGAGCTCTGCGCACCAAGAACACCTGGGAGGCGCTCGAAGCACTTCGCAACGCCGGCCTGCTCGCCGAAGCGGAATATACAACGCTCCGCGCCGGCTACGACTTTCTGCGGCAGGTGGAAAGCCGGCTCCGGATTGTCCACAATCTGTCGCTGGACGAGCTACCGGAGAAGGCGGAGGACCTGGAAAAGCTGGCACGCCGACTGGGCTTCGAGCCGGAGCCCAAAGCCAACGCAGGTGACCAGTTCCTGGGCGAATTGGAGCGGCACACCACTCGAATTCGCGAGGTGTTTTTGTTGCTCCTGGCCAGGGAACGCAATCGGCCCAACTCGGGCACATGACACAAGAGTGGCCCGCGGCCCCTTGCTATGGAGCAACTACGCTTCCATGCCAGCTTCCACACCGCCGGTGAATTCCCTATCTTCAGCCGCATGGCCGATCAACACTTGCGCCTTGTATCCGCCCTTGGCACGGAAATACAGGATCAGGATGAGATAACTGACGAACATAAAGCAAGGAAAGATCGCGGTCGTGAAGAGCGCGTTCTTCTTGGCATCGTTCTGGATATTCTTGATGATGTTTTGTTCCTCGGGGGTTGCCGCCTCGACCTTCTTCTCGTCCAGCGCCTGATATTTTCCAAAGACACTGAGGCTTTCCTTGCCCTCCACCTTGGCAAGCAGCGCGGGGTACTTTTCCTGCATGACGCGAGTGATTTCCTTGTCCTGAATATTGCCGAGCAGCGCGGCGCCGACAATGCCAACGCCTAGCATGCCAATACCGCTGATCATGTTCAAAGTGAGCGCCCCGCCCTTGGGAAACTGCTCGGAAACTACGCCGAGCATGGTCGGCCAGAAGAAGGTCTTGCCTAAACCATAGAGAGTCGCCGCGGCCAGAATGACAATCCCTGTAGCGGCGGAGAGGCTGACGAGTCCGAGTGCGGCGAGTGCAGCGCTAACAGCAAGAAGGCCCAACGGCGAAAGGGCATGGACGATGGGCCCGGCCAAGAACCGGAGCACGGTCATGATGAGCGAGGTATAGACGAGTAGCCACCCGGCCGCCAAGCCCATGCGCGTCATCTCGCTTTCCATAAGCGGCGTGACCCAGCTATCGGTCCCTAATTCCGTGATTGCCAGCGGAATCATGACAATTACCAGAAAGATGAACATGGGTCGGCCCAGGGATCGGACATAAGCCGAGTAAGCGCCCAGCGCGATCGCGAAAATCGCCACCTGAATCCACACGTTCCACTTAAAGACACGCCCCAGCTCACGCACGATGAGGGCGCCGGCAATCATGGCGCAGACAATGCCGGCCTCCTTGAGCATCTCCCGATAGGAGATGCCCGCAGCCACCCGTTCGTTTACGGGGAAGCGGCAGCCAAAAATCAGGATGGCGTAAAGCAGAGTCGGCAAGAATATCAAGCCGATCTTGTATTGCCAGCCGACCGCGGCGCCGAGCAAGATGATAATGACTCCGCCAACCAGCATTCCGCCTGGCCAGCCAGCGTGCAAGATGTTCAACCACTTGGTCTTTTCCCTGGAGAACATGGTAGCCACAACGGGGTTAATGAAAGCTTCGACCGTGCCGTTGGACAGGGCTACGAGAAATGTTCCCCAGTAAAGCATCTTGTAGGCGTTGGCCGACCCAGCGGTCCCCGTGGCGACCAGGGGCGTGCAGAGAATCAGGACCGTGGAGACAGCGTGGCAACAGAAGGCAAAAATGACGGCCCGGCTGTAACCGATTCGGTCAATAACGAGACTGAATAGCACGATGCTAATTGCCACCGGCCAGAGACCGACGCCAAGGATTTCGCCTTTTTCCGTTTGGTTTAGCCCAAATTGCACTCCCCACTCGTCGATGACCATGGTGCGCGCTACAAAGGCAAACGCAGTTGCTACTAGCGCAGTGAAACATCCCCAGAATAGCCGCTTATCGTTGGCATCGTTAGCCAGCAGCACTTTTTTTTCGGTTGAGACGCTCATCTGCTCGGAACTCCTGGTATGCAGAGCATGCTGGGTCATTGCGGCGAGGGCTGAAGCAGAGAGACTAAGCGACGCCAAGAGTTGTGTCAACCATGCCCAGAAAATAAATTTGCGCTGCGGTGCCTGCAGCCATCGCTTTTTGCTACCTGCTGCTGATCCTGCATTTCCGGTTAATCGGCGGCTACAAGGCAGAGGTCCTGGTCGGGCATGCTCCTGTGGACGAAGAATTCACTGGCGGCGTGGAAGGCCCTGTCGAATAGCCCCCACAATCTATGCCGCAGGCGCGCAGGGGGGTGTATTTGCCCCCGTTCACGGGGCTTTCGCGCGGCGTCTAGACCCGCCGTTGACGGTGGGTTGCGGCGACCGTTGAACGGTGTTGGGGAGCCCCGTTCACGGGGCTTCTCGCTGTATGGCTTGAGCCTGGGAATCTCCCTCGTCGCAGGTAATCCTTTCCAACCGCTCGTGCACCGTCCCGACGGCATGATGCTGTTTTTGATGGTGCACGTACTGGATGACCCATTCCAAATCCTTGGTCCCGAAACTCACCACGCCGTAACCGCCTTGCCACTCCAGCACCTTGCGGCTTTCGCCGAGTTTTTGATTCACCTCATGAGAGGACGCACCCTTCAATTGGCCGATCAATTCGCTAATCCCAATCGTTGGTGCAATCGTGACGGCAATGTGCACGTGCGTTTCCGTGCCGCCGATTTCGTGAACGTAAACACCCGGAGTGTTGATGATTCGTTGACGCAGATAGGCATGGGTCACTGCCTCCACCTTGGGCGAGAGTAACGGCCGGCTGAGTTTGGTGTGCCAGACGATGTGGAGATGGATCTCGCTGTAGTAGTTGCGCGACATGGCGGGTCCTCAAATAGAAGGCTCAAGCCGTACACCGAGAAGCCCCGTAAACGGGACTGAGGAGCGATTATCGGTGCCCAATAACCCGCCGTCAACGGCGGGTCTAAGACGCTCCGCGAAAAGCCCCGTGAACGGGGCTGCAAGACAGAGACCGTTGCGCCGTGCGCCAGGGGCTATGCTACAATAGCGCGGCACAGGTTGGTCAAGATAACGGCCCGCCTTTCTGAGGGTTAGAAAAAACAGGGAGCGCGATGCCAGGACCACGAACCTTCACCTTTCTCGGCACCGGCACTTCGGTCGGCGTGCCCATGGTCGGCTGTGACTGCGAAGTGTGCCGATCGAGCAATCCGCGCAATCAACGCTTTCGCTGCGCTGTCCTCATCGGTACCAATCAAGGCAATATCCTGATCGACACGCCGCCGGAGCTGCGGCTTCAGCTCTTGCGCGAGAACGTGCGCAAGGTGCACGCCGTGCTGTTCACGCATTACCATGCCGACCATCTCTTCGGCCTGGACGACGTTCGTCCCTTATGCAAATACCTGGGCGCGCCGATGCCGCTCTACTGCACGGGCGAGGTGGAGGACAAGATTCGCCAGGCCTTTGCCTACGTGTTTGCGCGCGAGGCCGAATTGTTGCCGGCAGGCTACGTCCCCAAGCTGACTTTTCGACAAATAACCGAGCGGCCGTTTACGGTCCTGGGCGAGGAAATTATTCCCATTCCGCTCGTGCACGCGCGCTTCAACGTGTTCGGCTTCCGGATTGGCGATCTCGCCTATTGCACCGATGTGAACCGCATTCCCGACCGAAGCTGGCCGCTCTTGAAGGGACTGCGCATTCTTGTCCTCGACGCCCTGCGCCACAAGCCGCATCCCGGCCACCTGAGCATCAACGAGGCGCTCGAGATCGTGGCGGCGCTCAAGCCGGAGCGGACTTACCTGACGCACATGGGACACGATCTGGAACATGAAGCCACGAACCGGGCCTTGCCGCCCGGCGTGGAGCTGGCCTACGATGGTTTGAAATTCGACTTCTGAAAAAGTGAAAAAGACGACATTCTGCTTTTTTAGGCATCATGATCACCATACCCTCCGATCTGCTGGACCGCCTTGAGAAGTACGGCCAGGAGCACGTCATGGCCTGGTGGGACCAATTGAATCCTCAAGAAGGCCGTGAGCTGCTCCGCCAGCTGTCCACCATCGATTATGCCTTGCTGCACCGGCTCTTTGCCGAGCGCGATCGTACCTACGGGGCGCCAGCCCGCGAGCGTATCGCTCCCGCCCCTGTGACGCGGTTGGATCCGGCAGACCAGCAGACGCGCCGCCGCGGCGAGCAGGCACTGCAGCAGGGAGAGGTGGCGGCTCTTGTCGTGGCGGGCGGGCAGGGGAGCCGGCTTGGCTTCGAGCATCCCAAGGGCATGTTCGCCATTGGACCGGTCACGAACAAGCCTCTCTTCCAGGTCCACGCAGAGAAGGTGCTCGCCCTGAGCCGTCGCTACGGCAAGGCGCTGCCGCTGCTCGTCATGACCAGCCCGGCCACGGACGCGGAGACCAAGGCATTCTTCAAAGAGCATGTTTACTTTGGTCTGCCCAAAGAGGAAGTCTTCTTCTTCTGCCAGGGCACAATGCCGGCCCTGGATATGGCAAGCGGCAAGTTGCTCCTGGAGGCGCCCGGCAGGCTGTTCACCAGTCCCAACGGCCACGGCGGCACTCTGACCGCCCTCGCCGACAGCGGCCTGCTCGATCAGCTCCAGCAGCGCGGCATCCGGCAGATCTTCTATTTTCAGGTTGACAATCCGCTGGTCAAGGTTGCCGACGCGCTCTTTCTGGGGCATCACATCGCCGCTGATGCCGAGGCCTCTTCCAAAATCGTTCCGAAAGAAGGGCCCAAGGACAAACTGGGCAACATGGTGCTGATCGACGGCCGCTGCAGCATCATTGAGTACTCGGACTTGCCGGAGGAACTGGCGAACGAACGGGACGAGGAGGGGCGGCTGCGCATCTGGGCCGGCAGCCCCGCCATTCAGATCTTTGCCGTAAGTTTTCTCAAGCGCGTGACCCAGGGCGCCTTGCGCATTCCCTTTCATATCGCACGGAAGAAGGTGCCGTATTTGGATGAGCACGGCAAACTGGTCCAACCCGCCAAGGAAAACGCGCTCAAGTTTGAGATGTTCATCTTTGACGTGCTGCCGATGGCTGAGCGTTGGACGGTTGTCGAGACGAGCCGGCGCGAAGAGTTCGTGCCGCTCAAGAATGCTACCGGAGCCGATTCCCCCGAGATGGTTCGCCAGGCCATCAGCAACCTGGCCGGCGACTGGCTGGAGAAGGCAGGCGTCCGCATTCCCAGGAAAGCAAATGGTGATACTTCGATGCCGCTTGAAATCAGCCCGCTCTATGCCCTGGATGCTGAGGAACTGATGAGAAAAGTACAGCGCGACTTGCGCATCGAAGGCCCGACATACCTCAGCGATGAGGAAGCGGCCTGAACTCCGGTAAACTGCTATTTCGTGGTTCCGGATGCAAGCAGTATTATCTGTAGCGCCTGTTCGCCCGTAGCTTGAATCGACCAGGGAGGGCATACGCATGCTTCACGCGATGATCATGGCCGGCGGAGGCGGCACGCGCTTCTGGCCGCGCAGCCGGCAGAAGCGGCCGAAGCAGTTTCTGACGCTCACCGGCGACCGGAGCCTTCTGCAGCAAGCTTACGATCGCCTCGAAGCGCAGGCGCCCCCCTCGAGTCTCTGGGTAATCACCTCCGCCGCTCACTGCGCGGAAACGGCCAAGCAATTGCCGGACCTGCCCGCAGACCACATTATCGGCGAGCCGTGCGGCCGGGATACGGCGGCTTGCATCGGTCTCGGCGCTGCCCTGATCCTGCGCCAGGATCCCGAGGCGGTCATGATCGTCACTCCCGCCGATCATGTCATTGAGCCGGTCCAGGAATTTCGCCGCGCTGTACATGTTGCGCAGCAGATGGCGGAGGAGCATCCCCGTGCCCTGGTCACCTTCGGCATTCCACCGGCTTATCCGGCTACCGGCTATGGCTACATTCAGCGCGGCAAAGAGGTCGCCAATCGCCAGGGCGTCGGCGTCTTCCGCGTGCAGCGCTTTCGTGAAAAGCCCGACCACAACACCGCCGAACAATTCGTCGCCTCCGGCGAATACTACTGGAACAGCGGCATCTTCGTATGGAAGGCGGCCACGATCCTGGAAGCGCTGCGCCAGCGGCAGCCCAAGCTCTTCAAGGCCGTCCAGGGCATCGCCGACGCCTGGGACTCTCCCCAGCGCGACGCCGTGCTGCGCCGCGAATACGAGGGGCTCGATAAGATCAGCATTGATTTCGCCGTCATGGAGCATGCCGAGGAGGTGCTGGTGGTGCAGGCCCCGTATCGCTGGGACGACGTCGGTAGCTGGCTCGCGCTCGAGCGCATGCATCCGCAGGACGCCGACGGCAACACCGTGCTGGGCACGCATTGCGGTCTCAAGACCAAAGGCTGTGTCATTGTCAGCGACCCGGGCAACGTGATCGCCACGATTGGCGTGAATAATCTGCTCATCATTCAGGACGGCAACGCCACGCTCGTTGCCGACCGCCGGGACGAAAGCACGGTCAAGCAAATCGTGGAGCTGCTCAACAAGAAGGGCCTGGAGAAATACCTGTGAGCGGCCCCGGTCGGCTCCTGGGCATCGATTACGGGGCCGTTCGTATCGGCCTGTCCATCAGCGATCCGGATCGGAAGATCGCATCTCCGTTAGCTACCTATACGCGCCGCAGCCGGACCCAGGACGCCCAGTATTTCCGCGAGCTCATCGCCCAGGAGGAAGTCGTTCAGCTCGTTCTGGGCCTTCCCATCCACCTGAGCGGCCGGGAAGGACAATCTGCGGATCAGGCACGTTCTTTCGGCAAATGGCTCGGCGAGGTGACCGGGCTGCCGCTCTTATTTTGGGACGAGCGTTTCACCACCGTGGAAGCGGAGGACCGCTTGCTTTCGGCGGGCTTGACCAACAAGCGCCGCAAGGCGCGCCGCGACCGGGTGGCCGCGCAGATTCTGCTGCAATCCTATCTGGATGCCGGCTGCCCCGGAGAACAAGGCGCCGCAAGCATCGATGATTAGGCCGTGCGGTCATGTTGCAGCTGCGCAAATTGGCTTTGACGATTGCCCGAATGCTCGGCGACCATTTTGGGGAAGTGGTGGGTGGGAATTTTGAGGTCATTCCAACGAAGCAGTCGGAACCTACAATCGGCTAAAGCGCGCCAATCTCTGGAAAGAAGCCGAGATTACGGCTGGGTGGGCCGCTGTTGATAACTGGCAACGTTTATCCGCGCTCTGCCATTCACCCTGGTTGTGAAGATTTTCTACTTTTTCTACTTGACTTCTTCTGCGCCCCTATTAAGATCAGCGCACAGTTTGATCGGCCTCTTCTCTGTTCCGGCCCCGCTGTTCGACCTGCTTGCAGGAAGCTCAGCGGGGTTTTTTCATTCGCCGCGCCGTTGCTGCCATTGGCTGAGGGCGGTGTTGGCGATGATGATCGCGCCGATCAAAATGTGCTTCACCTCCACCGGCACATCGAACGAGTGTACACCATTGGTAAGAACTCCCAGGATCAAGACGCCGAGCAGCGTGCCGCCGACGCTGCCGCGCCCGCCGCTCAGGCTGGCGCCGCCGATGACCACTGCGGCGATCACGTCCAACTCCAGCCCCACATTGCCACTGGGGTCTCCGCTGCCCAGATGTGCGAAGCTCAACACGCCTGCCCAGCCGGTGAAGAGGCCTGCCAGCAGATGGAGAAGCACTTTCGAGCGCCGGATGGGCACGCCGCAGAGGCGGGCGGTCGCTTCATTGGAGCCGATGGCGTAGCAGTACCGGCCCAGGACCGTGAAGCGCAGAAAAGCCGCCATCATGGCAGCCAGCAGCATGAGCGCCCAGAAGCCAGGATTGAAGACCGTATAGTCGGAGGCCGTTTGTGACAGAGACGTGACCCACGCCGGCCGCGCCCCCGACGGAAAACTTATGGCCTGGCGCCCGGACAGCCAGACTGCCAGGCCGCGGGCAATGCTTAGCATGCCGAGCGTGGTCACGAACGACGGCACGCGCAGGCTGGTGATGATCAGGCCGTTGGCGAGACCGCACAGGCCCCCCACGCCGATGCCGGCCGGAATCGCCACGGCGCTCGCGGCGGCGGTCGAACCGGATTGTGCGTACACCAGCCGGTAGACCTGCATCATCACGACGGTCACCAGCGCGGCGACGGAACCGACCGACAGATCGATGCCACCGCTGATGATGACGACGAGCGCACCAAGAGCGACGACGGCGATGACGGTGTTCTCGTGAACCAGCACCTGCAAGTTGCCAAGGCTCAGAAACGTGCTCAGGCCGCGCTTGTATCCGATGAGGACCAGGAACACGGTCAAGACGGCCAGCAAACCGAGCACGGGGCCCGAGGGCATGGGCAAGGAGCGGCGCGTGCCTTGCTTGACGTCCGCGTCATGAGCGTTTTTGTGTGGCTCCTTCGCTGACAGCTCCTCCAGGCGCTTGCGGTTCGGTTCGTCGGACACGATCCACCTGCTGAATTCAGGAGTCGGATGGCGCCAGGCTGCCACGCGTCGCGTAGGCCATGATCTGCTCGGCGGTCCACTGCTGGACCGGCCGGCATGAGCTTAACCGTCCCTGGGTCATGACCGCCAGGCGATCGCAGACGCCCAGCAATTCCGGAAGATAGCTGCTGACAAAGAGGATCGCCTTGCCCTGGGCCGCCAGCTCCCCCATCAGGCGATAGATCTCTGCCTTGCTGCCCACGTCGACACCGCGGGTCGGCTCATCGAGCAACAAGACATCGGCATGCTGATGCAGCAGGCGGCCCAGGGCTACCTTTTGCTGATTGCCGCCGCTCAGCTCGCGAACCGGCTGTTCCGTGCCGGCATAGCGGACACCCAGGCGCTGCAGCCATTGCCGCGCGGCCTGGCGGCGCTGGCGCACGTTCAGACAGCCGAGGAAGCTGTACGGCCACAGCCGGCTGTAGGTGAGGTTGTCGATAATGCTTTGCTCCAGCGCCAGTCCT
Source organism: Gemmataceae bacterium (assembly GCA_035939715.1). Taxonomy (GTDB): domain Bacteria; phylum Planctomycetota; class Planctomycetia; order Gemmatales; family Gemmataceae; genus DASZFN01. Next base: position 9,818 of record DASZFN010000642.1, read on the forward strand.
TCCTGTTTGCGATCTTCGCTCAGGAAGCCGACTCCTTGAGCGATGCGTCCGCGCACCGTCCCGCGCGTGCACAGGACGCCCTTGAGGATGATTTGTCCGTCGCGTACCGGAGCCAGGCCGAAGATGGTCCGCAACAACTCGGTTCGGCCCGCGCCCACGATACCGGCGATGCCGAGAATTTCGCCGCGGCGCAGCTTCAAATCGACCGCGCGCGGCAAGGGCACACCGGCCAGTCCACGCAGGTCGAGAACCGGATCTCCAATGGCATGCGGCACCTGCGGATACTGGGCAGTGAGGCTCCGTCCCACCATGCGCTCGATGATCGCCGCGCGCGTAAAATCGTTCACCGCGCCGCTGCCGGCACAGCGGCCGTCACGCAGGACCGTAAGTCGATCGGCGACGGCTTCTACTTCCTCCAGGAAATGGCTGATGTACACCACCGTCACACCGCGTGCCTTGAGCCGGCGGATCAAGCCGAATAGCCGCTCGGCGTCCTCCTGCGTGAGTGAGCTGGTCGGCTCATCGAGCACCAGCACGCGCACCTCCACGAGAAGGGCGCGGGCGATCTCGACCAGTTGCTGGGCGCCCGGGCTCAGGTGCGCCACCGGGGCATCGGGATGAATCTCCGGATGCTCCAGAACGGCGAGCGCCTCCTGGACGCGGCGCCGGTGTTCGCGGCGGGCTATGAAGCCGAAGCGCGACACCTCCAGGCCGAGCATGACGTTGGCCTCCACGTTGAGATGAGGCGCCAGGGTCAGCTCCTGATAGACCATGGCCACGCCCCGCCGGCGGGCCTGGTCGGGGCCGCTCGGCGCATAGGCTTCGCCGTCCAGGGTCATGGAGCCGGCATCCGGCTGCTCGGCGCCACTCAGGATCTTCATGAGCGTGGACTTGCCCGCGCCGTTCTCGCCCACCAGGGCGTGGACCTCGCCGGGGACAAGGTTCAGATCGACGTCCGCCAGCGCTTGCGTGGAGCCGAAGCGCCGGCAGATCCCTTGCATGGTAAGCCGGTTTGGTCCGGGGCTTGCCAGGGAAGACATGCCTGGCCTCACTTCTTCGGGAACGCGGGCGCGTCCATGACGCGCTTATCTTGCAGATCGGCCTCAAACAGTTGCCGCGTGGCCGGGGCGTCGATATTGCCGCGCGTGACAACGTTTTCGCCCGTGCTCTGGATGCGCTTGCCGTCGGGCGTGACGTTGCAGCCCTCCAGATGCTGCACTAGGGTCCACACGCCAAGGTAGCCCATGCGGTACGGATCTTGAAGGATCAAGGCTTCCACATCGCCTTCACGCACGGCCTCGACCAGCGGCTCGCTCGAATCGAAGCCGACCAGCAGCACCTGCTTGTTCAGCTTGAGGCTGCGCAGAGCGGCGAGCATGCCGCTGCTCGACGATTCATTGGCCGCGAAGATGCCGTCGATGCCTTTGCTGCGCTGATTGTTGAGAAGCGGCGTGGCCTCCTTGAGCGCCTCCTCCTGAGTGGCGCCCGCGTACTTGTCGGTGGACAGCCAGGTAATGGGGGGTTGGCCTGCCTTTTTCTGCTCGGCGATCACCTGGTTGACGTAATCCTCGAAGCCTTTTTCGCGCTGGTCGGTGCTCTCCGAGCCGACCTGGTAGCGGAACAGGATGAGATTCGGCGCCTCCATGCCTTTGCCGCGCAGCACCTTGATGAGGTGCTCGGCCGCCAGACGGCCGCCGTTGTAATTGTCCGTGGCGATGTACTTCACCATCAGTTGCTGGCCTTCAGGCGACAGCCCCGAATCGATGACCAGCACCGGGATGCCGGCTTCGACGGCCTTGCGCACGGACGGCACCATGGTCTCGCTATGCTGCGGCGCCAGCACGATGCCGTTGACATGGGCGGCGATCTTGCGGTCGATGATGTTGATCTGCGCCTGCGCCTCGTTTTCCTTGAGCGGCCCATCCCAATCGACATCCACGGCGATGCCCTGGGCTTTGAGATCCGCGCCGGCGCGCACCGCGCCGCGATGGATCGATTGCCAGAACTCGTGCGTAAGTCCCTTCGGGATGACGGCAATGCGGTATTTGAAATCCTGCCTGGCCCCGCCGCAGCCGCCGGCAAAACAGGCGAGCAGGGTCAGAGCCGTCCAGAGCCCTCGTCGCATTATTCACTCCCGTCTCATGCGCGCTGGCGCGAAGCGAAGGCTCTAGCGTAGTGGCTGGATTCGGCGAGGTCAAGCTGCGCGCATAATTGTCATGAAGCGAAATGAATTCAATTTTGCCAGCGATGACTTCGGTGCCTCAGCACATCCGGTATACTGAGCGTGCTGACCGAGGTCATGATTTGAAAAAAGACCGAAGGCAATCGGCCTCTCGAGGCAGTAATACTAGTTGGCTCGCTAACCTGAATCCAAGGATGGCACTATGGCCCGCCGCGAGGCGAACCGGATTGTTCATTACATCCGGAAGCTCGTTCCTGAAGCCGATCTGATCGGCCATGGCGACGGCAGTCTCCTGGACCGCTTTGTTCGGCTGCGCGATGCCCTGGCATTCGCTGAAATCCTGCGGCGGCACGGCCCCATGGTCTGGGGCGTGTGCCGCCGCTTGCTTGACTGCCCGCACGCTGCCGAGGACGCTTTCCAGGCCACCTTCCTGGTTCTAATCAAGAAATCAGGCGACATAGCGCGACGCGACAAGCTTGCGAACTGGCAGTATGGGGTTGCTTGTCGGACCGCCGCCAGGGCAAGGGTGGAAGCAGCCAGGCGCCGGCGCCATGAACGAAGCACGCCGGGTCGGCCGATGGCTAAGCCGGTGGAAGAAGTCATGTGGCGCGATTTGCGTCCCGTGCTCGATGAAGAGGTCCAGCGGCTGCCCGAGCGCTATCGCACACCCTTTGTGCTCTGCTATCTGGAAGGTTTGACGAATAAGCAGGCAGCCGACCAACTGGGTTGTCCCGAAGGTACGGTGGTGTCCCGTTTGGCATGGGCGCGGCACCGACTGCGGACCCGGCTCAGCCGCCGCGGCGTGGCCCTGTCTGTTAGCTTGCTGGCCATGCTGTTTTCTGAAACCGAGTCTATGGCTGCAGTCCCAATGGCCCTGGCTGACGCCACGATGAGAGTCGCAACTTTATATTCGAGTGGTCAGGCCGGGGTCGTGGCAATCACGCCTTCGGCCGTCATTCTGATGGAAGGAGTGTTACATTCCATGTTGTTCGCGAGAATTAAGCTCTATGCAATAGCGTTCTTGGTGCTCGCCTTCCTTGGGTCAATGGCAGGCATTTTTTCTTACCGGACTCTGGCAGCCGAGCGCCAGGCCCCGAATGCCGATCAGGCGGCGGCGCCGGCTGCTGCGCCTGCCACGAATGACTTGCCTGCCGCCGACCCAGTAAGAATGCAATTAACACGCATGCAACTCGAAGCGGCACAGAAGGAACTGGTCCAAGTGCAGTCCGATTTGCGTAAGGCTCAGGTAGAGATGACCCTGGCCAGAAACAAGGAAAAGGAACAACTCCAAGAGGCGCTTTCAGCCGTAGACCAAGACCTGATTAACCAAGAGCTTCAACAGAACGTGAAGAGATTGGAAAAAGAATTCGATCGCCAGGCGGCTGCGTATGTCAAGGGTCAAAGTGACCCAGCAATGTTGAAATCGCGCGCAGCGCTGGCAGCAGAAAAACGGGGGCTAGAAGACCGGCTCAAGGCGAATCGCGAAGGAGTTCGTCGTAAAGTTATCCGGGAACTAATTGAAAAGCCATTGGAACGCGTCGAATACTTGAAGGAACTTGAAAAAGTGTTAGTCGCCGCCGTGATCCGTCTTGGTGAAGAAGCAGGATCGCAGGCGCAACCGATCGAGCAGCGCCTCGGCGCCTTGGAGCGCGAAGTGCGTCAGCTTAGACGGACAATTGAGGAACTCAAGGACAAAAAATAACTGGCACGGGCGAGGCTTTTTTCTTGCGCTGCTTGTGATTCAAAACCGCCGCGATTAGACTTAAATCAGCATGTAGCTCAGGATTCCATTCCCTGAGCGTGCATCTGCTGAATCTCCTGTCTTCACCCGGAGCAAGCCATGGCCAGCGACAATTCAAAAGAGGCGAGCGAGGCAAAAGCCGTCAGCAAGGAAAAAGAACCGGCATTGCTGGTTCCTCCGGAGGAGCGCTTCTGGAAGCGGTACTCGCCCAATCATGAATTTCCGCTATCGTCGGCCAGCTCGGCCCTGATGCATTTATGTGCCCTGGGCATTCTGGCTCTGGGCGCCCACAGCTTCGCGAACTGGGCCACGCCGGTCCCTATCGATGCCATCGAGATTGGCGGCGGCGGCGGTCGCCCGGACGGCGCCGAGGGTCCAGCCGCCGGACAATTTCCCCATAAGGAGGATCTGCAAGATGTCGTGAATAACGCCGCGCCCGCCCCCGAAGCTCCTCTGCGAGGCCAGGACCTCAAGCAAGTCGAGAAGCCGAATGAGAAGGTTATTGAACCGCCTAACCCGCGGCTCTTCGATGACAAGACGGCCGAGGCGAACCGGAAGCAGTTGAGCAAGCTGGGCGAGCAGGTCCGTGATCGGCTTAACGCCTTGCGGCGCGCTGAGGCTAGCAGGGGCATCCGCGGCCCCGGCGAGGAAGGCGGCGAAGGCCTGGGGAAAGGCCCCCGCAAGGGTCCCGGCGCCGGCCCGGGACGCGGCAACATCGACAAGCAGCAGGAGCGGCAAAGGCGCTGGACGATGATCTTCAACATCCGCGACCCGCAAGACTATGCCCGCCAGTTGAGCGCGCTGGGCGCCTACCTTGCCGTGCCGGGAAGCCGGGACGGCGAATATCTGGTCATCGAGGACCTCACCCGGCGGCCGGTGGTTGCCAGGCTCAGGAATGTCGGCGACATCAGCCGCATGTTCTGGATCGACGACAAGCCGGACGCCGTGGGGCCGCTCTTCCGCGAGCTGGGCTATGAGAAGATCCAGAGCTATTTTGTCGCCTTTTTCCCCGCGGAGCTGGAGCACGAGCTGCTGAAGAAGGAGCTGGAGTACAAGAATCTGCCGGAAAGCAGTATAGAAGGGACGAAGTTCCAGATTCGCCGCACTAGCGGCAGCAAGGGGTACGAAGTTGTTGTCATCTCGCAGGAGAGGAAGCCTTGATGAGATTCGCGTCGCTCGGTTTCTTGTTCTCCGTCATCTATGTCCTGGCCGTTGCCGCGAGTGACCAGCAATCAATCGGGCGCGGCGCGGACCCATGTGAACTCGGGGCACTGCCGACGCAGACCAGCAGCTCGGAGAACGGAGAGCATGACTTTTACGACGAAATCGCCCCAAGAAGGCGAGCAATCGAGGCCGATCTAAAAACAGGCGTTCATGAAAGATGGGAAGCTGTTTACTACGACGGGAGCCCGCATCTCGGTTTCGCAAGAGGCTGGGCGCTTTCCCGCAAGCTGGGCTACGTTTCTACGACCCGTCGCTGCGACATGGGGAAAGTGGAAGTGGCGGGTGACCGAATCGCCCTCGTTTCCGAGGCCCCGGGCAAGGCGTGGGGACTGATGCCTCTGGAATACGTCATTGTCCCCTGGGACCAGCAGGTCTACCTGGTCGAACCGAGCGAGCTCATCGAGTTTTGTAATGATGTGAACTCGGGGAGGTTGCGCGCACACGGGCCTGCAGGAAGGTACCCCTTGAGAGTCGGGGACTTTGGCAAGAAGCCGATTGGCTTGCCGCGCGTTCCTCGCAAGTATGACGACTATCTTCTTCGGCAACCGATCACAGCCAAAGTGCTGCAAACAAACGGGAACAAGGGAGACGTGGCCGTGCTTGGGCAACATCGTCTTTGGAGCGGGTTTTCCTTGACACTGAATGTCGGAAAAAAAGATGGCGTCCGGACGGGAATGCGGTTTTACCTCGATCCGCAACCAGCGGACGACTTTCCCGACGCCTATGTCATTTCTGTGAACGCAACGCGCTCCGAGCTACTTGAGTGTTCGTGGCAAGAAGATGCAAAGCCGCAAGCCAAGATAGGTATGCGTCTAACCACGCTGGAGCCAGCGCCGCGCCACTAATTCCGTTCTGCTTGCTCTAGCGGCGAGGCGGTGAAGGTCGGCAAGCCGCCTCTTAGTGCCAGTCGCCGCCGGTGGCAGGTGGGCCTATGCAAGATTCCGGCCCTGAAAAGCGTTCGCCCGCCCTCTCGATCCTGGAACATTCGATCTGGATTGGTGGTGGAGCCTTCGGCGGTTGTCTGGCACTGTTCTGGACGGCAGTCTGGGCTTCGGGCGATGTTTTTCTCATTCTGAACATTGGCGGCTACTTTTGCGGGGCAACCGTGGGCGCGCTATTCGGCTGGACTCCCGGCTTTGCTGCGCGCATTTTGACGGAAGACCTCACGCATAGTCGATGGATTGGCTTCGGCGCGGCCGCTGCCGTAGGGGCAATCTTCACGGCAGTGATTACAGCGGCGCTTGCCTGGGGAGTGAGCTGTTAACGTAAACGATGGAGCTTGGGCCAGACAGCCCAGCCGTTCTTTGCGAGTTCGTTTTCCGGTTCCAGAACTGCGCGGCACTCTTTTTCGATGGCCTATCTAAACGAGTCGTGCCGCCTACCCGTTCTTCTCCGAGGAGATACTGCGCACCGCTCCGCGTTCTCGGCAAAATTTCGGGGAGTGAGGTTTTGTCTTTGCGCGGCCAGGGGTAGAATCCGGGCATGCGTTTCCCCCGTCGCCGCACGCTCTGGCTCGGCGCTGCTCTGCTTCTGGCCATCGCCATCGTCGCGTGGTTCGTCGTGCCACCAAACAGAATCACGCAGGCGAACTACGACCGGATTCACGAAGGGATGACCGTCGAGGAAGCGGCTGCGATTCTTGGCGCTACCGACGAGTTCGGATATATCCCGGACGGCGGTTCACGGCAGGTTGGCTACTGGGGCGACGGCCCTCGCGGTATTCGTGTTTATTTTCTTGACCGAAGAGTGTTTCGCAAAGATCTTTGTCTTCCGACAACTTGGGAATTCCTGCAGTGGTACGCCATAAAGGGCGCGGAGAAGATCGGCGTGAAGTGGGATTAGCCGCCTGAAGATCGCGGTTAGAGCAAGCAGAATTTCGCGACGGCTGCCTGCCCTGGGCAGTAAGGTTGCCACTCGATCAAGGCCGGCCGCCTGCGGGAACGGGCATTCTAAAACCCTCTATATCGCCTTCAAAGCCGAGTTCCAGGATAGCACGGATGCTTCTCCTTGGCTTGCTGTGCAAGGGAGGGGGTTAATCGTCGGAAAGCCCTAGTGTTTCATCGACGCCGTGCGGTTGAGCCGCTCCGAAGCTGCTCTTGCGTCCTTTGTGAGGCCGGCAGCCGGCGCCCCTTGGCCGAGGGCCGCCAGCAAGGTGCGCGCCTCGGGAGTGTCCGCAAGGTCAAGCGCTTCCACGGCCCGCACCAGGCGCAGCCGATCGGGAGGCATGTTGCGAAGCTTGTTTAAGAGTTCATCGAGCCGCTGACGGACCTCTAAGGATGGTCTCGCAGCGAGAGTCTTACGATAGTCGGACTCCGGAATTTCTCCCAGTTCCTGCAGTTCACGCATGGCGTTGCTCCGCACAACGAACTTGTCGGAATCCAGATCGGCAATCAGCCTGCTAACGCGTGCCTTGTCCAAGACTGCCGCGACATGAAGCTGTTCCCGAAGATACGGCACGGATTCTCCTGGCGCTGCCGCCAGAAGGCATACGGCATCATAAGCCCGAACGGCGTCCGTACTTGCTAGATCCGCCCATAATGCGTCGAGACCGGCGCGGGCATGCGCGGCGTGCTTCGTTGGCGAAGGGCGTGTCAGATCCCAAACCAGTGCCGTGGTGTCCTCGGAGCCGGAAATGAGCTACTTGCCGTGGTTCGCGAATGCCAGGCAATGAATGCCGCTGCGATGACCCGCGAGGCGACGGCGTAGCTGGCCCGAGGCGACTTCATGCAGCTCGATCATAGGGGCGTCGGCATTTCCCCAAGCCAACATTTTGTCGTCTGGAGATAGATGGTTGCGTAATATCCGTGACGCGCAAGGGCCGGACCGGTTGTTGACCGGCGGAGCTGTCCAAATAGTGCAGCGAGACCGCCCACATGCGCGAGCTGTGCAGAACCTCCGACACAAGCATGAAAGCGGGCGTGACGGAGCAAATGCAAGCGTAACCAGGTTGTAACGACCTCCGGACGCAAGCTTGCACTCCTCACAGTCACGCAGATAATTGGCAATGGCGAGGGTTCGAGACCGAAGGGGATTATCAATGACGAAATTCCGACTTTGGCAGGCATTCATCACCATCGGGCTGATGGGTGGCCCTCAGATATGGGCGGGCGCGCCCGTCAACGGCGGAGAACCATCGATTGTTTTCGACAATCGCCCCGAGGCGGGAATACCACAGGAAGCCCTGGCCCAGAAGTTGAAGCTAACCGCTCAAGAAAAACTGCTAACCGCCAAGGAATATCCCGTAAAATTCCACACGCTGACAGCTGGAACGATCAAAACGGTCCGAATCCGCTATTTCAACAAGGAGACTTGGGCGACCGAGGCACAGGCACGCGCGTATGTTGCCGGGTTTCTCGCTCACAAATCGCTGAGTGTCATGGGCTTTCAGTTTTGGTCTCAGGGCGTAGGTGTGCCCGAGATCGAGTGCATCGTGGAATTCACCGACGCACACAGAAAAAACGCAAGGGGACGCTCTATACAACTGCTACCCGCAAAGTCCCTTATGGAAAAAATAGGCGGTTGGATAACCGCCAGGATAACCGTGTGGTGTGGATCTGCTCGCCCTTCGTCTTGGCTACGGCGATACCGGTTGTCGCGATCGAATGTTTCTCGCAGAGCACGCGGAGAAGGCAGAGAACACAAAGAAAAACTGTCATGGGGTTGTACCGTCCGTGAACTGCAGGCAAAACTCCCCGTCCTTCCCCGGTTCGACGGCCAGGGCGGTGAAATCGCGGACGAGGTACGGCGTCGCCAGGGCCGCGGGGGGGTGGGTCGTGGTGATGCCGACGACCGCCATGCCCGCACGACGGGCCGCCTCGATACCGGCCGGGGCGTCTTCCATCACGACGCATTCTTCCGGTCGGACGCCGAGTCGGCGGGCGGCCGTGAGGTAGCCCTCCGGCGAGGGCTTTCCCTCGGCGACGTCCTCCGCAGCGACGACCAGATTGTCGCGCCACAGACCGACTACTCGGAGGCGCGTCTCGGCGAGCGCGCGCGTGGCGGAGGTCACGACAGCCCAGGGCCGGCCGGCGAGGGCGTCGAGCAGGTCCGCCGCACCGGGGATGGCTTTCAAACCAAGTGTCCGGGCAGCCCCGGCGGTCTGCACCCAGTTGGCGGCTGCGGCGGTTGCCAGGTCGGGGTAGGTGAGCGACAGGGTCTCTTCTGGCCGTCGGCCGTGGTGGATGGACAGGATCGGGGCCGGATCGACGCCGGCGTTGGCAGCCCACTCCCGCCAGACGGCTTCGCTGATGGCCGTCGAGTCGACGAGCGTCCCGTCCATGTCGAGGAGGACGGCCCGGCATACGAGCCCGTCTGGCAGGCTTTGGCTGGCGAGCTTTCGGCGCGGTCGCAGTGCTACCGCCCCGGCGGCCAGCA
>DASZFN010000643.1:0-3117 GCA_035939715.1 Gemmataceae bacterium
TCGATGATCTTCGGAACGGCCTCGTTTAGTCGCGAGCCTCCGGCGAGCGCGGAGGTCGCGCCCGCCAGAGGCTCGCGGCTAAACACGAGCAAGATGTTGTCCGGCTTCAAGTCGCGATGAATGATGCCTTGCAGATGAGCACTGTGGATGGCGCGAGCCAGGGCCTCGGCAAGTGCGGCCGCGGATCCAGGTGATTGTGGCCGGCCCCCGCAGGCCTCGGTCAGCGTCGGGCCGTCGATCAACTCCATGCTGAAGTAAGGGCAACCGGCGTGCTCGCCGATGTCGTAGATTTGCACGATATTGGGATGCTGCAAGCGTGCGACGGCTTCCGCTTCAGTACGAAAGCGGGCTAGGCGCGCGTGCCCGGCGTGGGCTTCGATTAGGACCATCTTCAAAGCGACCACGCGATTGAGGGCAACCTGCCGCGCCTTGTAGACCACGCCCATGCCGCCACGGCTCAGCTCGCACAGGATCTCGTAGCCCGGCACGGCCGGAGGCACTGCGACCGCCGCCGTATCCCCTGCGGCGATCCTGGGTTCGGAATGCCAACTGGTTCGGCTCCGACCCAGTGGCGGGTGCAGGCCGCTGGTTCGCGGCAGGCTTGCATGCAGGCGGTTCAGAACCTCTCCAGTGGGTTCCAATTTAGTCGCATCGGCGTCGCCGGTCGGCTCGGACTTCAAAGGGAGCGACTCATTATCCGTCAGTTCCGCCAGCGCCTGCTCGCAAGCCGCGCAGTTCTCGACGTGAAGTGCCAGTTCCGCGGCCGCGGGCGCACTCAGTTCCCCGGCCAGGAAACATTTCAACTCAGCTCGTTGAAGGCAGCTCATGGCTCTCACAACTATTCCGGGTTCCCTTCGAGCCTGGCCAATTCCTCGCGGACCAGTCGCTGGACGTTGCTGCGCGCGGCATAGACGTTGGCGACTTTCATGGATAGGCGGACAGCGGCCGTGCGCGCCGGCACGCCTTCCAGCGCCGTCAGCCGGAACGCCTCCCAGTTGTGTGGCGCCAGGCGCAAGCGCACGCGCTGCATGGCCTCCTCCAGCAGCTCGCGGTCAAACTCCTGCTCCAGACGTTGCACCAGATCCTCACCGGCCGGGACCGTGAGCAATTGCTCCCATACTTCGCTGCCGCCTCCGCTTGTCCTTTGGTGCTGCCGGCTGACGACCAGATCGTGCCAGGCGTGATGGGTGACGGTCTTCAACCACGCCCGGAAGCTGCGCCCTGGATCGTATGCAAAATCCTTCATCTTGGAGAGCAGCCGCAGCATCACCTGCTGGGTCACTTCCTCGGCGTCGGCGTCCTGGAGCTGCCAGTGGCGGCACCATTTATAAATCTGACGGCCGTACTGGTCCACGAACTCGCGCCAGGCGTCGTCGCTGGCCGTGCCGGACTGTTGCAGGCGCGCCAGCAAGGAGGCGCGCGTTCGCGAGTCGGGCTGCTCCCTCATGAGAATTACACCATCACGAGAAAGGATCTAAGCCCCGTCCCGATATTTTATCGAAATTCCCGCCTCGCCCTTAGAAATGAACCGGCCGGCCAGTATCCCTTTTAGGCGGGCAGGGAGTTGAAAATAAACACTCCGCCGCCGCAGATTTTCAATCCTCTGATGAAGGAGGGAAACCACCATGGCCGCTACCTTGATAGTCAGTCCCCGACAGATGCGTTTGCAGTGCCAGAGCGCCGACCTGACGGCCGAGGTGATCTACCGTGACGGTTCGATGGTTGTTCGGATCGAAGGCGCCGCCGGCATCTTTGGTCTTGAACAGCTGGAACATGCGTTTGTTCAGGTCGTCGCCCGCCGCCCGCGCTTCGCTGTGCTCGATTTCTCCCGACTGACGTTTCTGTCAAGCCTGGCGATGAGTCTCCTGGTTCAATTGCGCCGTGACGCTGGTCGATGGAACGGCAGAGTCAAAATCACGGGTTGTCCCCCGGTGATTCGCGAGACCTTGGATGTGGCCGGATTGGCCGATCTCTTCGAGTTTCACCCCACGGTCGCGGAAGCAATGAACACGACCCTGGTCAAACGAGACCTGCAGGTGACGGAACCCCTTACCCAGCCAGGCTTGCAGTTTGCTACCGAGGATCTGGGGCAGGCGGTCGTCATCCACGTTCGTGGCGAGGCCGGTTGCGAGCAGGCTGCAGAACTGGAGGAGCAGCTCAGGAAGTCACGGAACTGGGGCACTCAATTCGTGATTCTGAACGTCGCCAAGTTGACCAATATCGGTCCCAACGCGCTGGCGGCACTTGCTGACTTTGCCCGCGACGTTCGCCGCACCGGCGGCGAAGTCTGGCTGGCGGGTGTCCAACCCACGGTTTGGCTCCGCATCTATGCCGCCAAACACGACCAACTGTTCACCTTCCGCGACTCACTGGCCCAGGCTCTGAATTCATGACGCCGGCATTCGTTTTCAAAGCCGCGCACCAAGTCAGCGGCACTGGGTCTCAGTGCTGCTCACTTGATGCACAGCTCAGAAGAGAAGTGAGGTGCCGTTAGCGCCGTTGCTGCCGGCGCAGCTCCTCCACCTCTTTCTGCAACTGTTCGATTTTCCGTTCTAGCTCACCCGGGCCGGGGCCACCTTTCGGGCCGTCCAGGTTCAAGAACGTCTCACCCCGAGGACGATCCAGGGCGGCCTTGAAGTTCTCGAACTCCTCCTCGCTCAGTATGTCCTTCATCTTCTGCAAAAACTCCAGGCGAGACTGTTCCATGAGCTTGCGGCTGCTCTCCAGGTGCGTCTTGATGGCCGTCTTGGCCTGCTCTTTTTTCTTGCCGTCAACCTTGAGGTCCTCCAGGACCCCTTCCATCTGCTCCTGACCCGGTCCGGGAGAACCGCCGCCTAGGCCGAAGCGAACTCCGCCTGACACGCCGGCCGGACCGAAGGTTCGTATCTGACCGCCGCGGCCAAACCCTTCCTTCTCGAGCTTCGCGGCCAGCGCCCGTACTTCATCACGGTCCAAGGCTCCGTCCTTGTTGGTGTCGCCCTTCTCAATCAAGTACTGCATTCGTTCCGGCAAGTCGTCTTTGGTCACCTTGCCCTTCTTGTCCTTGTCGAAGGACATGATCCAGTCCACGATGTCGTCCACCGTGATGGGAGACCGCTGCTCCGGACCCCGCGGACC
>DASZFN010000644.1:0-5061 GCA_035939715.1 Gemmataceae bacterium
ATCGCTGAAGTTTTTCTCGATGCCGTGGACCAGGTCTGCGAGACACGAACCAAGTTCAACAAGATGTCCCGGCAGTCGCGGGCAGTCGATTTGCCGCATGAGGGCTTTGGCTCGTATTTCCTGGATGTCTTTGACCGGCCGCCGCGCAGTTCGGCGTGCGAATGCGCCCGTAGCAGCGGCGCCAGCTTGCCGCAGGTGCTGCACCTGGCCAATTCCTCGGACGTTGAGGACAAGATCGCCTCCGAAAGCGGGCGGGTGGCTCGCCTGGTACGGAGCAAAACACCTCCCGAGAAGGGGATTGAAGAGCTGTACCTGGCCGCTTTCGCCCGTTACCCGGATAAAGACGAGCTTCAGAAAGCGATCCTATACGTAACGCAACAGAAAGAGCAGCGCCGGGGACTCGAAGACCTCGTCTGGGCGATGCTCAACACCCGCGAGTTCATGTTTAACCATTGAGGGACGGTTCCATGTTGGAAGTAGGCGGAACCCGTTATCGCTGCTGCGACGGCGTCACCCGGCGCAGCTTCTTGCGCGTGGGCTTTCTGGGTCTGGCGGGGCTGACGCTGGCCGACCATCTGCGCCTGAAGGCGGCGGCCGCTGTCCAGGGCCATGCTGCCCACAGGGATACGGCCGTGATCCTCCTCTGGCTGGGAGGAGGGCCAAGCCATCTCGACATGTACGATCTGAAGCCGGACGCCCCGGTCGAGTTTCGCGGCGAATTCAAGCCGATTTCCACCAACGTTCCCGGCACGCAGATCGGCGAGCACCTGCCGCTGCAAGCGCGGCACATGGACAAGATGTCGGTCGTCCGCTCGGTGACGCACACCAACGCCGGCCACGGCATGGGAACGCACTGGATGCTCACCGGCTACGTTCCGACCATCGAGATCAATGACAACCTGAATCCCAGTTGCGGCTCGGTGGTGTCGAAGATGCGCGGGGCGAATATGCGGCGAATGCCGGCGTATGTGTGCCTGCCCAGTCCGCCGCCGAGCGCCAACGCCGCCTACCTCGGCGCGGCGTATAACCCGTTTACGCCCGGAAGCGATCCGAACAACCCCGGCTTCCAGGTGCGCGACCTCCGCCTGACGCCCCGCGTGGACCTGGACCGGTTTCGCAACCGCCAGGAACTGTTGCGCGGGATCGACAAGCTGCGGCGCGACGTGGACGTCCAGGGGACGGCCCTGGGGCTCGATCAATTCTATAGGGACGCCTTCGAGATAGTCACGAGCCGCGAGTGTCGCGATGCCTTCGACATTCATCGGGAAGATCCGCGCTTGCGGGACCGGTACGGCCGCAACAGCTGGGGACAGAGCGCGCTGCTGGCCCGGCGCCTCGTCGAGGCCGGGGCTACCTATGTCACGGTCAACATGGGTGGGTGGGACACGCACAGCAACAACTTCCAGAGCCTGAAGACGCGCAACCTGCCGCAGTACGATCAAGCGCTCGCGGCCCTGCTCGAGGACCTCTTTGACCGTGGCATCGACCAGAAGGTGCTGGTCATCACGTATGGCGAATTCGGCCGCACGCCGCGGATTAATTCGCAAGCGGGCCGTGACCACTGGCCGGGCGCCATGTCGGTCGTCTTCGCGGGCGGCGGACTCAAGATGGGCCAGATGATCGGCACGACCGACGGCAAAGCGGAATATCCCAAGACCCGGGCCGTGGGGCCGCAGGACGTGCTCGCGACCATGTACCACGTCCTCGACATTGATTACCGGCATGTCTTCTACGACGCGGCGCAACGGCCGATTCCGATTCTCAATGAAGGCAAGCCGATTGCGGAGCTGATCTAACCGAGCATGAACCATCTTCGTTTGACGCCCCTGGCCCTGGCGCTCTGGGCCTTGTCCGCCGGGGCTCTTCACGCCCAGTTGCCGCACATCCGCCTGGACCGCATCTTTCCACTGGGCGCCGAAGCGGGAACGCAGGTGCAGGTGGAAATCGCCGGCCACGACACGGAGGACGTGAAGTCCTTGCACTTTGACGATCCCGGGCTCAAGGCGGTGTGGATCAAGCCGAATCAGTTCCTCGTGACGATCGCGCCGGAGACCCGTCGGGGCAGTCACGACGTCCGGGCAGTCGGCAAGTACGGCATCAGCGGCGCACGCCTCTTTTGCGTGAGCCGGGGCCTGACGGAAGTGAAGGAACAGGAGCCGAATGACTCCCCCGAGCAGGCGCAGCTCGTGCCGGTGAACTGCGCCATTAACGGCAACAGCGACGCTAATGGCGATGATTTTTATCGCTTCCGGCTCCAGAAGGGCAAGCGCGTGACAATCGATTGCCAGGCGTTCCGGCTGGACTCTACGCTGCGCGGCTCGATGGTCCTGTCCGCGACCGACGGCAAGGAACTGGCCCAAAGCAAGCCCTATTACGATCGCACAGATCCGTTTCTCGATTTTGTCGCTCCGTTCGGCGGAGAGTTTGTCCTGCGCCTCCACGACGCGACGTTTGCCGGCGGCTTGCCCTACCGCCTGGTCATCAGCAACCAGCCCCAGATCGAAAATGCGTTTCCCACGGCCGTGACGCGGGGCGAAAAGACGGAACTGACACTTCTGGGTCGCAACCTCCCCGGCGGAAAGCCGGCCCCGGAATGGGTGGTCCAGGGACAAGCGCTGGATCGGTTGGTGGTTCCCTTCACCGCCCCGGGCGCTGCGCTGCATGCACAGGGCTTCGATGCCGTTGGGGCGCTGACGTCGGCGAGTCTCAACGTCCGCGGCGTGCAGTGCTGGCCTCCGCTGCCGGACAACGCCTTGAGCCCCCTGACGCTGGCCTTCGCCGACGCCCCCGTGACGTGCGAGCGCGAACCGAACGACACGGCGGCGACGGCCCAGGAGATCGTGTTGCCGACGGTCGTGTGCGGGCGCTTCGATAAGCCGGGCGATGCGGATTGGTACACGTTCGCGGCGCAAGGCGGCCAATCGATCCGCATCAATCTCCTCTGCGAGCGCCTGGGCATGCCGGGTGATCCGTTCGTCCTCGTAACCGACGCGAGGGGAAACGAAGTCGCGAGCTTCGACGATCACGGGATTAACATCGATTCGCTGGCACAGAACAACCGGGACCCCCTGGGCGTCTTCACCGCGCCGGCCGCCGGCAAGTATCGGCTGCTCGTCCAGGAGCGATATCGCCACGGCGGAGCGCGCTTTGTGTATGCCCTGTCGATCGGCAAGCCGGAGCCGGATTTCTTTCCCGTCGCTTTCCATGAGACCCCGGTGGCGCCTTCGTGCCCCCTCGTTCGGCAAGGCGGCTCGGCCTTTTGCGAGTTGTGCCTGAATCGGCGGGACTTCCATGGGTTTGTCACGATCGAGGCGGAAGGGCTGCCGCCAGGCGTACGGTGCCCGCCAATCCACGTCAGTCCCCAAACGGAGCTGGCTACCATCGTTTTCACCGCAGCGCGCGACGCCCCGGAATGGAGCGGTGCCATTCGCCTCAAAGCTTGGGCGCTCGTTGCAGGAAAACGCCTGGCGCGGGAGGTGCGCTGGTCGCAGCGGCGCTGGAACATTGACAATATCAATACGTCGCGCGTCTGCCGGGAAATTTGCCTGGCGGTCCGGCCCGGAGCCCCGTATGCCCTCAAAATGCCGGAGGGCGGTATCTCCGTGGCGGCGGGCGCGGCGGGGGAAACGCGCGTGATCGCCGAGCGCCTCGCGATTGACTTCAAGGGCAAGATCCAACTCAACGGGCTGAATCTGCCGCCCGGATTCGAGGTTCCCGCGACCGAGCTGCCCGCGGATAAAAACGAGGTAAAGGTCAAGATCAAGGTCGCGCGCAACGTTCCGCCTGGGACATACTCCATTGTCTTGCGGGGCGACGCGCAGGCGCCGTTCACCAAAGAGCCTGCGGCGTCGAACAAGCCGAACGTGCGTGTCGCGGATCCCAGCGAACCGTTGACCGTGGTCGTCACGGCGGCCGGCCGGAAGTAATTCCTCCTCCGAGGACCGGTTACCGGTACGCCGATCATCAAGATAATGTTCTGGGCTGCAACCGAGTGGGGCAATGCGCTGGGTTGGAATGGTGCCTCGTACCTGGGCATAAACTATCTCTTTGGTTCTTCGCCTTTTGCGGCGGGTGGCACATGCATCAATCTTCCATAAGGCTCACGCGCCGCCCTGGCGTTTGATGGTCTTGTTGACGAATTCGGTCACTTGCCGCAGCGTGTCGGGGGAACACCATTGCTCCAGGAGGGGCGCATCGGTCAAGGCGGCCTGGCGCTCGGCCGCTTCGAGCAGCGGACGCCGAACCGCGAGCTTGGTGGCCCTGAAAATGGCCGGCGGCAAGGCGGCCAGTTCTTCGGCCACCGTGTGGGCGCGGGCGGCCAGGTCGGCCGGCTCGACGAGTTCGTCCACGAGGCCGCGCAGCAATGCCTCCTCGGGCAGCAAGGTGCGGCCGGTCGTGATGAGCGTGGCAAAATGGGGCGGCGGCGTGCTGAAGCGGACGATCTCCAGGGCCCAGGCGGGAAAGAGCACGCCGACGCGGATTTCCGTCAGGCCGATGCGGGCCGTGCCCCGCGCCAGCAAGCGTTGATCGCAGGCCAGCATGATGATCGCGCCGCCGGCGATGGCATGGCCGTTGACCGCTGCCACCAGGGGTTTGGGGAACGTGGCCAGGCGCTGGAAGAGGCGTTGCAGGAGGGGCACGAAGCGGCGCACATAGTCGGCGCCGCCGTCCGCCAGAGCCGGCAGGTCGACCCCGGCGCCGAAGACATTTCCCTGGCCGGTGATGATCCCCGCGCGCGCCTGGCCACGCTCCAGCCGTTCCAGCGCGTCGAGGAGCGCCGTAACCAGATCGATATGCAGGGCATTCCCCTTGCCGCGGACCATGCGGAGAGTGGTGACAACACCCCGATCTTCAAGATCGATCATGGCAGGCCCTCCCGTTTCCTTATACTAAGGGCGAGCCGTGTGCAGAAGCCGTTATAGCTCATCGAGGCGTGCGTAACCGGCATCGCCAAACGGAATTAATCGCGGTGACCGGCCGCCTTCGCAAACCAGCAGCCGGCCTGCCAGACTCACGTCTGTGGCAAGCCGGAGCACTGCATCCGCCACTTCCTCGGGAGCA
>DASZFN010000645.1:0-4090 GCA_035939715.1 Gemmataceae bacterium
CCCGCGGCTTGCTCCGGGCTCATGTATGCCGGCGTGCCCAGCACCTGGCCGTCCAGCGTCACGGTGATGTCCTCGGCGTGGCGCTTGGCCAGCCCGAAATCGGTAAGGACCGGTTGCGGCGTTGCAAGATCGGCGAGCGGATCGCCGGCCCCGGTTCGCGGGCCCGGTGCTGTGCCGCGGAGCAGCACGTTGGCGGGCTTCACATCACGGTGAACGATGCCCTGTTCGTGTGCGTAGTGCAAGGCATCGGCAAGAAGCGCTATCAGCTCGGCCGCGGCTCGCGACGTGAACGGCCTCATGCCCAGGTATTCTTCCAGCGTGAACCCGTGAACGAATTCATTCACCTGGTAGGGCATGCCGTCCGTACTGCCGACTTCATAGACCGGTACGATGCCGGGATGACGAAGTTGGGCGACGCTCCGGCCCTCGCGCAGAAAGCGGTCGGCGTCGCCGGGACCAGCCAGGCTGCCGGCCCGCGGCACCTTGATGGCCACCAACCGGTCCAGCCCCGGGTCGCGTGCCTTGTAGACGCAGCCAAAAGCGCCTCGGCCAAGAATCTCAAGAACCTGAAACTTGCCCAGCTTTGGCAGCGGCTCGCCCGGCTTCCAGTCCGTCGTAGTTCCAGGCTCAATCTGGAAACTGGCACCACAGGCGTTGCACGTCACCACCGTGGAACTGGGCGGGTCGGCCAGTTCATTCGGATTCTTGCATTGCGGGCAATGGATTTGCATGACGGCCTCGCCAAGCCCAGGGGATCCCGCCTAGCGCCGCGCGTGCCTTTCCACCACTTCCCAGACAAGCGCGGCCACCAGCGCTACAAGCACGACTCCCAGCAACACGTACCGAATCACAACACGCCAGCTTCGGAAGGCCTCGTATCGCTCGACGAACCACAGTCCGACGCCGATGGCGATAGCGACACTGTACGCAATCGAGAAGACCAGTACGCGCGGCGGCCACCCGGACTGGACGAGCATGTAAACACCGCCGGCAATCCACAGCCACGGCAGCCAGGAAGCGGCATCCGCGCTGCGATTGGATTCTCCCGACGGGCCCGCTGCGAGAGGGGCTTCGGCCTCGACAGCAAACTGCCGGCGGAGTTCTCCGAGGGAAGGGACTTTCAGGGTCCGGCCACAGTCGCATTGAAGGGCGCCACCGGCCGCGCCTTCCGTTACGGAGAGTAGCCGGCCACATTCGCACGGCAAACGGAAAGCCATCGCTCCCCCTGGGAATCACCCCGCCGGGGCCATTTAGCGGTTCGGCGTTTTCTGGGCCCTATCGCCAAATGAAATAAAACACCATCGGCAGGCCGAGCAAGAAGAACCACCCCATGAACGCAACCATGCCGGGATGCGAATCGCGCCAGGGTCTTCTGCGCCGCCCAAACGAATCTTCATACGTGTACAAGACCGTCTTTTTTCGCGGCCAGGAACTTCCCATTTGTGGAAACCAGATCAGGGCGAGGGGAACCAGCAAGACAAGGAAGAGCATAACGCCCTCACTAACCCCTGGCTTTTCCACAACAACTGCTGTGCCGAAATACCCGAGTGCTATCACTACCGCGATCAGTTTGCTAACAGTAATCGTCACTGGAATGTCGCTGCCCAACATTAAGGACTCTATGCGGAATGCTCCGCCTCGGTGGACTCCTTGACTTCAGAGGTCACGTAGCGGTTGCTTAGGCCCGGTCTCCCAATCGCCGGCTCCGGGCCGCCAGCATGTTGCAGAAAAGCGCCCCCTGCCCCTTGGCGTCGTCCAGCGCCACGTGGGTGTGAGGCAGCCGGTCGAACCACTCCCGCGGCATGTTCCGCTTCATCGCTTCGCGGTACTCTGTCCCGAGGATAGCCATCGCGTAGGTCTTGATGTCCAGGGCGGAGTGTGGGAACGGGCTCTCGCCGGCGAACCGGATCATGTACCAGTACACGAACATGAAGTCGTACGCCGCCGGGTAGGCGACGAACACGGGCTTGCCCGGCAGGGCCTTCACCCACAGCACGTACTCGGGCATGACTACTGCCGGGTCCCGCGGGTTTGCGCGGCAAGCGGCCCAAGCGTCGGGTTGGCCCTGCCACCACTCCATCGTCCTGGGATCGCCTTGGGTGCCAGGGAGCATCACCAAGTTAGCCTCGAACGTCCCGACCAAGGTCTTGTCCGCGCGGTATGCCGCCGACGCGAAGCTGAGCATCGAATGCGGGCCAGGGATGGGGCCGTCAGCCTCGATATCCGTACTGACGTAGATCTCAGGCATGCACTTCCTCAAGCCGGGTCAGTTAAGGGAGCGGCGTTGCCGCCGCTCCCTCTCCTAGGAGCCGTCCATGCACCTTTCGACGCATACGGGTTCTGCAGGCACAGATTCTGCGATTTAGGCAATTGCGCGCGTGTTGTTATCCCACGCCGCAGCAATCTGGCACGGAAGAACGTCGCCTCACGGCTTCTTCTTCTCTCGTTGGACCACGACTGAAAACTGTCCAGCCTTCGCCTTGAAGCTGGTGGGCCGCTCCTTGCCCTGGGGGTCGAAGCAGACTTTCATCGTGTCCCCCTTCAGTTGATAGATGCCCAGCATGGTGGAGCCCTTGTCCTCCCCTTCGGTCACGACCGCATCGACCTGGGCCGGCTTCTTGGTGGGGTCGAACTTGTGCGTCCCTGCCTGGACCACTTTGCCCTCTTGGCGCACCGCCCATTTGTCGCCGGTGAAGGTGATTCTCAGCTTCGTCAATTCCTCCTGCGGCCTAGGCCGGCCCTCCATCTCTTGCGAGACGAACCGCCAGGTCCCCTGAATCTTCTTCAGGGTGCTCTCACCCGCTTCCTTTGCGTCGCCGCCCAGCAAAACTCCACTTGCTGCCAGCGAGACGACCGCAACAACACCCAGACACTTTCCGCCCATGGGAGTCCCTCCAAGTTGTCAGTCCTGATCACGATGCTTGAAGCGCCGTACTTTGAAGCGCTTTTTGCCGCCGAGCGTCCCAGTTCACCTGCACGGGGGCGCCGCGCGACATTGTACTCCGAAGAACTATCAGCGGCCCCGGCAAGCGGGAACGAATGGATTATTCAAGCATGTGGATGTAGAATCTCATTCGCAACCGAACGGATGCCCAACCCGCCACACGTTCCGGAGCCAAGCGCATTCCATGAAGAACATCGCGATTCTCGTTTGTTGTTTTTGTGCCTTGCCAAACCTGCTGCACGCTCAGGACGTGGCGACAGATCGTTTCGAGAACTGGCACCACTGGCGCGGTCCCCTGGCCAGCGGCACGGCCCCGCGCGGCGATCCGCCCATCGCGTGGGACGAAAAGACCAACGTCAAGTGGAAGGTTGCCCTTCCTGGAGACGGCAGTGCCACGCCCATCGTGTGGCACAACCAGGTGTTCGTGCTGACCGCAATCGACACCGGCCGGGTTGCGGATGCCGCTGCGCTGTCCCAGAGCGATCCGCGCTTCGAGAATAAGACCAAGGCACCCACCACCTACCACCAGTTCGTCGTTCTCAGCTACGACCGCGTGACCGGCAAGGAGCTGTGGCGCCGGGTGGCCACCGAGCAGGTCCCGCACGAGGGGCATCATCCGACCCACAGCTACGCTGCCGGCTCCCCGACCACCGACGGCCGTTTTCTTTACGTCTCGTTCGGCTCGCGCGGCATCTACTGCTACGACCTGGCGGGCAAGTTGCACTGGCAAAAGGATCTGGGGCGGATGAGGACGCGCTACGCCTGGGGCGAAGCGGTCACGCCGGTGATCCACGAAAATACGCTGATCGTTAACTGGGACCAAGAGGCCGACTCGTTCCTCATCGCGCTGGATGCACGCACCGGAGCCACGCGCTGGAAAAAGGACCGCGACGAGGTCACGTCCTGGAACACCCCGCTTGTCGTCACGCACCAGGGCCGCACCCAGGTGGTTGTCAACGGCACGAAACGCGCCCGCGGCTACGATCTGACGACCGGGGAACCTCTCTGGCAGTGCGGCGGCCAGACCGTCAACGCGATCCCATCCCCCTTGGCCTTCGACGGTCTGGCCATCTGCATGAGCGGCTACCAGGGCTCGGCCTGCATCGCCATCCCGCTCAGCGCGACGGGCGACCTCACCGATTCCTC
>DASZFN010000646.1:0-7346 GCA_035939715.1 Gemmataceae bacterium
GATCCAGCGATCGCTCTGCAAAAACTCTTCCAAGAGGTCAAGGGCCAGCGCGGGATCTGGGCCAAGAAGCCCGTCCTCCACACTGTCCAGCAAGCGATCGAGTTGTTCGCCGAAAGCGAAGGCTTCTTGGTAGTGGATGAAGGGTAGGGAGCGTTTCCAGGCCCGCAGCGTGCTTCGTACGGCTTTAGCGATGGCGGCCGTATCGCCGGAGGCCAGTAGCAACTGAACCTGCTCCAAGATCGTTTGATCTTGCGCGGCGAGTTCGACCAACAGCCGGGCTAGTTTGGCCGGTTCCACCTTTGCGAGTCGTTCAAATAATGTTGGATCCGAGTTGCTCATGGCCGCGAAATCTTCCCCGCTACCCTCTTCCTTGAAGCTGCGAGAACTTAGAAGACAGCATTCACCACCTCGCGCATGTCGGTGGTGCGAGGCCGACCACCAGCTTTTGCTGCCGGAATGAGTGACGCTCTTAGACTAAGCTAAACTCATACTGAATGGGTCAAGCGCTCAAAAGTCCGCTGCGCATCCCAGTGGGGGTCGGTGCCGGTGAGTGCTGCAACGGCCGATGCGGATGGTCAATCGCGTCTGCAGCTTCCGCCGCATCTTTTTCGGAATTGAGGTACAGTGTTTACGTGTAGCTGTAGCGACCTAAGAAGTTAAATCGTCTGCGGTTCGGTTGGTCTTCCATCACCCGTTGCGCCAAACTGAAGGACTGCGTCAGGGGCGGGCAGACCGGATGCCGGTAAGGATCTTGATGAAAGATTTGCACCTACCTTCCCTTCAAGTCCAAACTTGCAGCACTACCGCTTGCAGCGGCTTCCGATGCGTTAGGAAGATTCGAAACATCCCAAACACGCACCGTCCAATCCTGGCTGGCAGAAGCGATAAGCCTGCTGTCAGCGCTGAACGCCACACGCATGATTGCGCCGTCGTGACCGCGCAACACCAGCAGCTGGCGCCCATTTTCAGGATCCCAGATATGCACGCTACGATCTTCTCCGGCCGCCGCGAGCATCCGCCCATCGGGACTGAACGCCACGCTGTAGCAGCCGCCCTCGAAGCCCGCCAGCGCAAGAAGCTGCTTCCCCGTGGCGGGATCCCAGATTTTGACTTCACCGGCTGCATCGTCTTTAGGGATGCTCGCCGATGCCAGGCGTTTGCCGTCCGGGCTGAACGCAACGCTGGTGACGCTGTAGGCGTGCCCGCTGAGGGTTAGCAACTCGCGCCCCGTCATCAGGTCCCAGATCTTTACCGTCTTGTCGTGGCTCCCGGTAGCCACCCGTTTGCCGTCCGGGTGAAACGCAATACCGTTTACGCGGTCGCGGTGGCCGCTAAAGCTCAGAAGCTGCTCGCCGGTGACGACGTTCCAGATTCGAGCCGTGTGGTCGTGGCTGGCCGAGCCGAGCCGCTGGCCGTTGGGACTGAAGGCGACCGTCACGACGACGTTGGTGTGCCCCACCAAGTCAAGCTTTCTGCCCGCCTCGGCGTCCCAGAGTGCGACTGTGCCCAAGTTGGTGGCGTTTCCGCCGCCGACGGCGATTCGGGTGTCGTCCGGGCTGAACGCGCAACAATAGGCCACGGCGTGACTTGCAGTGCTGAGCGTGCCAAGGCCTCCAAAATGGCGGACTTCGCGGCCCGACCGAACATTGTACATTCTCGCCGTGTCCGCGAGGCCCGTGAACACCAGACGGGCACCGGGAGCATCACGGGTACTGCCGGCGTCGAAGGCCACGCCGGTCACCACATCCCGTTCCCGAAAAAGCAGCACCTCCTGAGTGCGAGGAGCATCCCAGATCTGCAACCCCTCCGGTTCCGCCAAAGCAAGGCGCTGCCCACTGGGACTGAACGCCAGGCCTGCTGGGAAAACTCCAGCCCGATCCCGCCGCAGCTCTCTGCCGCTGTCAACATCCCAAACTCTAATGCTTTCATCTATTGCAACCGATGCGAGCCGTTTCCCGTCTGGAGTGTACGCGAGGTGGGTCAGGCAGGAGGGTGCCGGGAAAGTGCTCAGCTGCTTGTTTTTTTCGATGTCCCAGAGGCTCACTACACTAGGTCCTTCAGGTCCGGTGGAGGTGGACACTGCAAGGAAGCGCCCGTCTCGGGAAAAGGCAGCGCTATTCGCCAGAGAGCCGACTGGTCCGCCGAACACCCGAATGAGCTCACCTTTTTGAGTATCCCAAACCTTGATCTGCGAATCAACGCTGCCGGCCGAGGCGAAGCGCGCCCCATCGGCGCTCAAACCTACGGCACCGATACGGTTAAAATCCGGACGGATCCCGGGCAGGCTTACATGCGAGCTTCGGAACTGCAGCCGCTCCTTGCCGGAGGCGACGTCAAATACTCTCACTGCCCCGCCGCCTCCCGCACACACAACCGTCGCGCCGTCACGGCTGAAAGCAATCGAGGTGGACGCGTCCCCGGCCGAAAAGCTCGCCACCTCGCGTGCAAAGCCTGCCTCCCATAGTTTAACCGTCCCGTTTCCGCTCAACGATGCAGTTCGTTTGCCGTCAGGGCTGAATGCCACGCTCACGACTTTGTCGGGACCGGCCGGCCAAGCCCCTTCCTCGCGCCCCGTTATTGCGTTTATACTCCGCAGCGTGTTGTTGGGGCCAACAGCGGCCACAATCCGCTCGCCATCCGGGCTGAACGCCATGGCCGTGTACTTCAACCCTTCTCCCGGTCCAATCGTGATCGCCTCCGGCGCGTGGGTAGCGTCCCAGATTTTTACAATGCCGTCCAGGCTTGCCGTGGCCAGGTAAGCGCCGTCAGCACTTAGCGCCATGCTGGTTATCCCCGTCGTGTGTCCCCGAAACGTGGAAGCTTTCCGGCCGGGTTTAGCAGACCAAGCCCAAGCCCTCACGGTCTGGTCGTTACTGGCTGAGAAGAGGTATTCCCCCGAAGGGCTGAACGCCACGGCTACGACAGCGGCGCTATGCCCGGTAACCTCATCCACCATCTGCCCTGTTTTTGTATCCCAGACGCGTATCTCGGAGCCAACCCCGCCGGCCGAGACCAACTTCTGACCATCAGGGCTGAACGCGATGCAGGTGACGTCCACAGGCTTATGTCCCATCAAGGTCAAGGTCTCCGCCCCAGTGGTGAGACTCCATACCTTCACCGTGGAATCGGGCATCTTAGATCCCGAGGCAAGGCTGGCGTTGTCGGGGCTGAACGCGACGCAGCTGACTGCCGCGGTGTGGCCGCTCAGCGTTAGCAACTCCCGGCCGCTCGTCAAGTCCCAGATTTTTACCCGTTGGTCCTTGCCTGCCGTGGCGATTCGGGCGCCATCACTGCTTAGCGCAATGCAGGTGATCGCTCCGGCGTGGGCGCGGATGGTTCTGGCGACACCCGCCTTGGCCGTATCCCAGAAAGCAAGGGTTCCGTCGGAATCGCCCGAGATCACCTGTTTGCCGTCGCCCGTAAAGGTTGCCGCCGTGATTTTTCCTGTATGTCCTTTGGAAGCATCGAATGTCTGGATCGGCTTGCCTTTGACCGTCTCTAGGAGGGTGAGTCCAGACGCCCTCGCAATCAGCAGAGTTTTGTGGTCAGGGCTAAAGGCAAGCCCTTGGACCAGTTCAGGCGAGTCAGTAAACGTCAAGAGCCCCGAACGGGTTAAAAGGTTTTTCAGATAAAACCATTCCCATTGGCGCTGGTCTCTCGGCGCCTCGTTTAGCAATTGTTCGACGTGGGTAATATTGTTGGCGGCCAATTCGCGCGAGGCCTCGCTGACGTTGTTTAGGTAGAGTTGGCGTTCGGCATCATTCCGGGCGATTTCTTCCTGCTTCGCCTTGTCTTCAGCGAAAGCTCTGTTGCGTTCAGCTTCCTGCCATTGCCACCACGCGAAGGTGGAAAAAACTGCCAATACGATGACGGCCAGCGCTACTGCTGCGAGGATTAAAGCAAGCCGACGCTTCTTCTCCTCCCGCTCGCGGTTCCGCTTGACAATGCTTGCTTCGAGGAATGTCCTCCCCAGTTTCGGCAGGGATTCGCCACTCGAAGCGAAACGCTCTTCGGCGAGAGCCAACTGCGCTCCCCGGTACAGGAAGTCCTCCCTTCGACCGTTGCGCTGCCATTCGCCCGCGCCGTCCAGCAGCCGCTCTTTGAGCCGGCTTTTTTCGCGGTTTTCGTTGATCCACTGGCCCAGCCGGCGCCAGCCGCCAATCAAGGCTTCATGCGCCAGTTCGGCCTGCGCCGCTTCGGGCCGCGCCTCCCGATCGGTCGTCACCAGGCGCGCGTCGGCCAGCTTTTGCAACACGGCTCGTGCTGCCTCGCTGATGGCAACATCGTCCACCGAGACGCGTTTTTTGGTATCCGCGGCGCCTTCGCCGGGGTGGACCAGGTCGACCAAGAGCTGCCGACACAAAAGCTGTTCTTGGCTGGTGAGCGTTTTGGTGAAGAACTCCTCGGCGTGGGCATCCAGTGCGCCTCCAAGCCGGCCCATGTCCAGGTAGGCCTTGGCCGTGAGTCGCCGCCCCTCGCGCTGCTCCCAAAGCTTAAAAAGTGCGTGCTCCAGGAAGGGCAGAGCGCCCGCTTGGCCCTTCATGTCGGCCAGCAACAGTTCCAGCAGGCCCGGCTCCAGCTCACCGCCGGCAAGTTGCGCAGGCGCTTCGATTGCTTCGCGCAGTTCCTCCTCGCGCAGCGGGCCGATCAGTAACGGGTGATCCGAAAGGGCCGCACGCAGGCCCGCATAACGGGCGCACTGACCATAAAAATCCGCTCGCATGGTCAGCACCACGATGGTGCGGCCCGCGGAGACGCTGGTGGCGTAAAGCACATTGTCGATCAACTGGCGACGCGCGGTCTCGTCATGGCACAAGGTGAAGACTTCTTCGAATTGATCAATGAACACCACCAGCCGATCCGTCTGCGGCCGCCCATGCAAGGCGAGTTGGGCCGTGAGGTGGAGCCGGCGCGATTCGTCCTCCGGCCGGGTGATCAGGAACGGCAGCGCGGCCAGGTGCGCCGCGATCTGCGGGTCATGGGCCAGGGCGATCTGCAGGCTCTCCCAGGGTCGGGCGTCGGGCCGGCAGCAGACCAGCGGCCACTGCGCGCTCTCGGACAATTCCCCGCGCCGAAGGGCCGGGATCAAACCCGCTAGGGCCAGCGAGGACTTGCCGCTGCCGGAGGCGCCGATCAGCATCAGGAAGCGCTCTTCTTTGGGCGTGCCAAAGCCGTGGCCTAAGCGGTACAGCAGTTCCTGGATTTTGGCCACGCGCCCGAAAAAGAGCCCGGCGTGCTCGGGTTGGAAGGTCTTCAGGCCCAGGTAGGGGCATTCGCCTTCCAAGAGCGTGACTCCCCGTCGGCGTCCCGGCGCAATGCCCTTAATGCCGCATGCCAGCCGATGGAAGGCTTCTTCGTCGTCCAACGAGCGGCGAAACTCCACCCAGGTGGTGCCTTGAAGAAAACCCGGCAGCTCGCTTTCTTTGGCCCGTTCGCCCCCAGGCAAGATGACGGGCAGCACGCGCAACTTTTGGTCCGGGGAGTTGACCCGCCGTTGGAGGGCCAAGCGCATTTCCTCATTGTGCCAGGGGCCCAGCCCGTGCGGGCCAAAAAAGACCACGCAGGTGGCGCATTGGCCCAAGGCGTGTTCGAGGGCCGGCTGCCAGGGCTCGCCGGGAACCAGGTTCCACTTGTCGAGCCAGCAGGCGATTCCCTGCTTTTCCAGTTGCTCGGCCACCTGCTCGACCAAGGGCTTGTCGGCGCCGTTATGAGACAAAAACGCGTGATAAGGCGTCCCCGCTTTCGGCTTTGCACCAAGACTAGGGTTTGCGGCACTCATAAACCGGCGCGCTTGCGGCCAAGGCCCTGCGAGACTTAGATGAGATCAAACTTTGCGGCGGCTGGCAATCACCCGATCGGGTACTTTCGACGCTCCGAGAGATGACATGACTCGGCGGTGTAAGCTGCCGATCATGAACACGACGAAGATTAAATGAGTCGGCGACGGGCTGGCGAGCGGCGCCGGGAGGAAATCAAACTGGGCTTGGACGTCCACGCGCGGCAGGTGACGATCTGCCGGCAGGTGGGCGGTGACATGCCCCAGCCGCCCGTTTCTTCGTATTTCATCCGGCAGGCCTCCGACACGCGCAAGCCATGCCGGAACATCAGGAGCAACAAGCAACGGTCGCGCACCTCGTTCCTCCTGCCCTTGGCTGCTTCAAATCAACCGTTCAACCTCGCGGCTGGTGAGGTGTTTCCGGTCGCTATCCCCCCCGCCAGTGTCCCCCGCCTAATTTTCCCGTGGCGGCCGTCGACGCGATTTTTCCCTTTTTGGCGTGTTGATCATTTTGTCGAGAGTTTGGCCTGTGGGAAGCCCCGGAAACCCTTATGAATAGGGGAGGGGACCTTTCAAGCATCTACAAAAGGGATCATTGTGTCGAGAGTGGAAAGGGTAGGGATAGACTTAATCTTTTTTGCTAGTCTATGCCTTGGGCGTTTACCTAGCCTTGAGCTATAGCCGCCCGCAAGGAAGTGTTCATCTCGGCGACGAGCGCGGACCTTGGTAGCTACCGACAGGTGGTTAAGGACGCGCTCCTTACGCTCGGCGCACATCCGATCGAAGAGAGCAACTTTCCCACTGACTACCGCGAGCTAGAGCGGGCCCTTTCGCATGACGAACGGGTAAAGCGAATCCTAGGCAGGGTGCAGGACCTCTGCAATGCTAAAGCCGGAAGGATTCCAGCAAATGCCGGCACACGCCGATAAGTGGGCTGATTGGGAGGAACAATGCAGAGAAACGATTCGGCCAGGAGATCGCATAAATGCAGTCGAACAGCAGGCTAGGCTCGAGAGGGTAGGGGAGATAGAGGAGGTTGCTGGACTACTTGCGATTCGCCCAGCGGTGCAGCAGGAATACCCACTATCGAAAAGCCGCTGTGGTCTTTGCGTGGATTAAGTTACGCGGTCTGCAGTTCGCGCACGTGGGCAATGTCCCGCCGGGAGATAGCTCGGATCTGTGATGGCAGCAGCGTAGCGACGGTAACGGTTTCTCCGGCAAGCGTCATGAACTCCACCTCATAGCCTGCTCCCGCTTGGTGAACGTGTACTACCGTACCGATGTCACCAGCCTTGAGGCCTGCATCGCCCAGATCTTGCGTGAGCACCACGCAATCGTGTTCCTTAATCATGACTCGGCAGGGTAAGCGGTGATCAACCGGGGCGCAAGCTGTCCCCTATCCAGTTGCCAAACCGTACGCACCCGCGGGGCCCGACCGTCTGGCGAGTGCAACTCCCCGTCGACCTGGTAACGGGGGCCAAATCCGGTCTCCGTAACATTGGTGACATCGTGCTTCTGGCCGTGTTCAAGTAAGGCTTGCGCGAGCAACTCCCATTTTTCCAGAACGAAG
>DASZFN010000647.1:0-16448 GCA_035939715.1 Gemmataceae bacterium
CGGGAACACGCGCGTCTACATTGGGGCCATTCACGGCTCCGGCCTGTCCTCCTACGGCGCCGTTTATCGCGTCGATCGCACGACCGGCAAGGAAGTCTGGAAGTTCGACGATGAAGGCGGTATGCAACAAATCTTTTCGACGCCTTGCCTCGAAGACGAGCAACTTTTCATCGGCGAGGGACTGCATGAGAATCGCGGTTGCCGGTTTTTCTGTCTCAATGCCGCCACCGGCACGGAAATCTGGCATTTTGAAACCAAAAGCCACACCGAATCAAGCCCTTGTGTCCAGAACGGGCGGGTATTTTTTGGGGCTGGCGACGATGGGCTCTATTGCGTGGACGCCGCTATGGGGAAGCAGATTTGGCGGTTCGCGGAAGACTTGCACATTGACGCCAATCCCCTCGTTGTCGGCGATCGGCTGTACTGCGGCAGCGGCACCAGCCGCGCTTACAAGGGGACCGAAGTCTTTTGCCTGAACGTCAAAACCGGCAAGGCGCACTGGCGGCAAAAGACGGACCTGCCTGTTTGGGGCTCGCCGGCGACGGACGGGGCGCGCATCTATTTCGGTTTAGGCAACGGCCGCATGGACCGCAGCGCCGAGCCGCCCGAAACACCGGCCGGGGCCGTTGTCTGCTTCGATCCATCAGGCAAGGAGGTATGGAAATTCAACGTCGATGACGCGGTTCTGGTGCGGCCCGCCCTGGATCAAAGGCACATATTTTTTGCCGCGCGCGACCGCAACTGCTATTGCCTCAATAAGCTGACCGGCAAGCTTGTCTGGAAGAAGGATCTCGGCAGCCCGGTGGTCGCTGCGCCCGCGTTGCTGGATAACCGCGTCTATGTCGCCGCCAGCGATGGGACCGTGTGCTGCCTGCACGCGCTCGAGGGGACGGAACTGTGGCGCTTTGACGTTGCCGCACATGCTGAGGCGCGGCCTCAAGTATACTCCTCGCCGGCCGTGCTCGAGGTGAAGGACCAGGATGGCACCAGCCGTCACCGCATTTACTTCGGTGTCGCGCTTCAAGACACGCTAGGCAGCCTGGCAGCGCTCTATTGCCTCGAGGCGCCAGGCGGATGATCGCCGAGAAATAATGAGTGACATTCGAGCGTTCGACCAAATCGGCCCCCAGGACCTTGGCGAGGTTGGCGGCAAGGGGCTCAGTCTTGGACTCATGGCAGGCGCTGGGCTGCCTGTTCCGCCGGGATTCTGTATTACGACCGACTGCCATCGCCGGCTCAAATCTCCCACGCTTCAGAGCGCTCCACCATCCCGACAGGAAATCATCGAGGCCTATCGCCGGCTCGGCGCCGGCCTGGTTGCCGTGCGTTCTTCTGCAACGGCGGAAGACGGCGCCGTCGCGAGCTTTGCCGGCCAGCAGGAAACGATCCTGGGCGTGAGCGGCGAATCAGAAGTGCTCGATGCAATCTCTCGCTGCTGGGGATCCCTCGATTCCGAGCGCGCCGTCGCTTACCGCAAGCGGCAAGGCGTGACAGACGATAATCTCGCAATGGCCGTCGTCGTGCAGCGGCTGGTCGCTGCCGAGGTTGCGGGGGTTCTGTTCACACGCGATCCGCTTGACGCCGAGGGTAGCCGCATGCTCGTGGAGGCGTCCTGGGGTTTGGGGGAAAGCGTGGTCTCCGGCCGCGTGACGCCGGACCGTTTTCATCTTGACCGGGAGACCGGTAAGGTCCTGGACAAACACGCTAATACCAAATCATTGCAGCGAACGCCGGCAGGCTGGACCGAGGTGCCGTCGGAGAAACAGAACCAGCTCTGTCTGGATGATCATCAGCTTGCCGAATTGGCGGCACTCGGCAGGCGCGTGGAAGCGTTTTATGGCGAGGCCCGCGACATAGAATGGGCCTGGGCCGAAGGACAATTCTGGCTCTTGCAAGCACGGCCGATCACCACGGCCGGCGCCGCCGAGCGCGAGCAAGTCCGGCGCGAGGAGATCGCAGCCCTGACAGCCAGCGCCGCTCCCGAAGGCACGGTGTGGAGCCGCTATAACCTTGCGGAGATCCTTCCCGAGCCCACGCCCATGACCTGGGCCATTGTCCGCCGCTTCATGTCCGGCAAAGGCGGTTTTGGTCTGATGTACCGCGACTTTGGCTTTCGACCGGAGCCGGAGCTCGATGACCTCGGCGTCTACGACCTCGTGTGTGGCCGGCCATATTGTAACTTGACCCGGGAGCCGGGCATGTACGCCAACGGCATGCCCTTCGAGCATCCGTTCGGTGCGTTAAAAGCCGCACCGCAGAAGGCGCTGTATCCGAAGGCCCAGTTAAACTGGTCCCGGGCCGGCTGGCGTTTTTGGCTTTTCTTCCCGGCAACGATGGTCCGTTCGATTGGCCTGGCCGTTCGCCTGGCCGGTCAGCAACGGACATTGGCAGCCAGGCTCCGCGAACAGATTTTTCCCGCTTTCGAAAAAGAGGCGATAGCGGAGGCCAAAGTCGACCTGGAGAGCCCGGACTCTGCGGCTCTGGTTCAACGCCTGGAACATTGGATTCAGCGCACATTATGTGATTTCGCACGCGACAGCCTCAAGCCGACGGTGCTGGCCGGCTTCCTCATGGCGAACCTGGAGCAAATGCTGGCAAAGCGTCTGGGGCCTGAGCGAGCCAGCGTTGCAGTCACCGAGCTAACGGTTGGGGCCAGGCCGGACGCCGACGCCGATCTTGCCAGTGCGCTGTGCGATCTGTCCGTGGGCCGTCTTGATCGCCACGCCTTCCTGGAGCGTTTCGGCCACCGAGGCAACCAGGAGATGGAATTGGCGCAGCCGCGCTGGTCCGAAGATCGGTCCACGCTGGACAGTCTCGCCGTGCATTCGGGGAGAAGCATCAACGCCGAATCGGCAAGTTTCGAAGCGGCGCTCAAGCGCGTGAGCGCAGAAGCCAAGTTGCAGCCTACCCAGGAGGCAGCGCTTGAGAAGGAGTTGAAGAATCTCCATAACTTTCTCGGTCTCCGTGAGACGGCCAAGCATCACCTCATGCGTGGCTATGCCCTGATACGCCGAGTCCTTTTAGAGCTGGGCCGTAGACACAAGGTTGGCGAAGGGATTTTCTACCTTGTGCCAGAAGAGCTGTCGCGCTTGATCGCCGGCGAAGATCTTGCCGTCCTAATAGCGCAGCGCCGGCGGCGGCGCAGCCTGGCCTTAAGCCTGGAAGTGCCCGCGGTCCTCTTTAGCGATGATCTGGATGCGATCGGCCGGCCTCAGCCGGTCGAAGGCGCCGGCGTGCTGCAAGGCATCCCTCTTTCGGCCGGGGTAGCCGAGGGCCCGGCTCTGGTTCTCTCCGAGCCGGCAAACTTCGATCCGCCGTCGGAGCCGTATGTGCTCGTCTGCCCCTCCACCGACCCCGCCTGGGTGCCGCTCTTTGTCAACGCCAAGGCGTTGGTGATGGAGACGGGCGGTGTGCTCTCGCATGGTGCAATCGTTGCGCGCGAGTTCGGCTTGCCGGCAGTAGGCGGATTGCCCGGCATTATGCGAGAGCTAAAAAGCGGCCAACGAGTGCGTGTGGATGGAACCGCGGGCGTAGTTCGCATGGTCGATGCTGATTGAATTGAATGAGGCCCGTAACTTAACCTTGCTTGAGTTGTAGCCACTGCTTGCTCAGTTCTTCGACGCGCCTTTCTAGTTCTTCAGCTTCCTGCGCTTCCTGAACATTCCGGGTCAAATCTTGCTGCAATTGCTTCGCCTGCAATTCGAAAAGCCGCGTCTTGTCCGCCAGGAGTTGCGCCAGCGTTTGCCGTTGACGTTCCGCGACACTCCCTGTGGCGTATGGCCCTGCTTTCTCGAGTAATGAGGCAACCTCCTTCAGTCTGGCGAGGGCGGCTTTGAGAGCATCCGCCTCGTGCTTGGCGGAGCCAGCCGGCAGGCTTGCGAGTCCCTTGACCTGTTGATAAGCCAGAACTGCATCCTTTTGGCTCTGCTGGGCCAACGGTAGGAAGCCACCCTCAAACTCCAGTGCAGCCAGTCGCTGGCTCGCCTCATCTACTTGCACGATGTAGTCCCGTCGCTCGGCTTCGATGGCAGGAATCGAAAATACGCCATCGCCTTGGAGCGCATTTTTGGCAGCAGCAAGCTTCCCGCGACCTTCCCCTAGCTGTGCCGCGATTTTGCGGGCGGTTTCAGCATCAGGAGTAGCTCCCTGAGTCTTGATAAGCGATTCAATGTTTGGACCCCGGGCAATCTGCATGGCATCTTGAAAAAGCCCACGTGCCTGAGTCACCGACTGGCCCCACAGAGCGGCTTGCCAGCGGGGATCTTTGGCACGCGCCGAATACACGGCAGCTAAACTCAGTCCTGGCAACGCTAGGAAGCCAAGCAGTGCTAACCATCGTTGCGGCCCGGCCCCGTAGCGGAAAACGTTCAGCAGCACCGCAGCGATCATGCCAACAGCCAACCCGCCAAAATGGGCGGCGGCACTAATGCCCGGCAGCGCGCTGATAAATATGTTCAGAGCAAAAACCACCATCAAGCGCCGAAGCCAGGCCGAAGCGGCTGGTCCCAGATGCCTGCGATTCAGAAAGATCCAGACGGCCAGGGAGCCCATCAAGCCGAAAATGGCTCCCGATGCGCCGGCGACAAAGTCGCCCGGTTTAAAGATGACCACAGCACAACTGCCGCCCAGCCCGGCGATCAGATACAAGCCCAGATAACCGAGTCGCCCCCACATGCCTTCCTGAATACTGCCCACCGCAAAGAGCGAGTACATGTTTACGCCGAGATGCAGAAGGCCAAAATGGACGAAGCAACAGGTCAGCAAGCGAAACCACTCGCCCTTCCACACCATGCTGCCGGAGAGTGCCCCAATTTTCTTATCGATCTCCCGTACATCCGGGTTATCGTTACTGAACAGGAAATCACTCAGAGGAACCTTCTCCTGAATGGCCAGGGCCATTCCCAAAGCAAATACCATGACATTGATCAGGATCAGGGCTCTGGTCACGACCGGTTGTGGCGGCGCAAGCACCGCCTGGCGCACTCGGTTACCGCGATCAAGGACTGTGCCTTGCCACGAAGTCGGATCGGCCGGCACGATTTGCGGTTCCGGATTGAGCTTCAACTTGCCGGAGCGCAATCGAGCCAGATCGCGAGGATTTTCCAAAACGTCGGCGCCTTCAGGCGTAAGCGCATAGCCCTGTCCCTTTCCCTGGACCCAATCGGCAATGCGAATGAGCCCGGCCATGCGCAATTCATCGACGTGGCGGTCGAGGTGATCGCGCGGAATGGTGTTATCCCGCGCGAACACTGCGGGAAACCAAGGGTTAGGAGCCGCGGCGGCGCATTGCCGCAGGATGAACTCGCGAATATCGGGGATGGATTCGGTCATCAGCGTCCTGGCAGTTCATGTAGGGCAGGTTTGCAACCTGCCAGATCGGGCCGGCAGGTTGCAAACCTGCCCTACGTCCATCATTATCGCGGAATGCTTCCACTTTGTCACTGTCAGCGGTTTGAGGGGATTGTCGTAAAGGACAGAAGTTGGGGGCCCGCCATTGACATCGGGCAGCGAGAATTGTTTTGATTCGCTCTTGACACCAGGAGCCCGCAATCCTATCGTCCCGCTCCTTCTGAAGTCTAGATCCAGGTTGCCGCGCGAACCGGTCCTTGCCGGACCGGACACGCTGCGCTTATGAGGCGGAAGCCATGAACCAGCGCGTCTGGGTGCTTGGGGCCCTTGTGGCGGGAATGCTCGGCTGCGCGGGAACGCAAACGCGCATGCAGGCGGAAGATGAATCCGATCGCGCCAAGATCGACATCGAAACCATCGGTAAGAAGGTCACCTTCGCCAACGCCGAGTCGATGCCCGTCAGCGGCGTTGGCCTCGTCGTTGGACTCGACGGCACCGGCGGCGGCGCGCCGCCCGGACCCTTGCGCACCATGCTGGAGAATCATCTGCGCCAGCAGGGCTACGAGCACCTCAAGGAGGTCCTGGACTCGAATACCACCTCGCTCGTACTCGTTTCCGGCACACTGGCCGCGGGTGGCAAGAAGGGAGACGTGTTCGATATCGACGTTGCGGTGCCCCGCGAGTGCAAGACGTCTAGCCTGCGCGGCGGCAAGTTGCTGGAATGTCCGCTCTATAACTACGCCAGCAAGAGAGCCATTGATCCGGGCTACAAGGGCCCCGATGGCGGCACCAGCCTGATCGGCCACACGGTCGCCACGGCCCAGGGCCAGCTCGTCGTGGGCTTCTCCGACGGGGACGCCGCCGGGGAGTTGCGCAGCGGCCGCATCTGGGGCGGCGGCAAGTCTAAACTCGGGCGGTCCATCTATATCTATCTCAACAGCGACCAGCAGTTCTCGCGCGTGGCCAAGGCGGTTGCCGATCGCATCAATGATACATTCCAGGGCTCGTTTCGCGGGCCCGCCACCACCGTGGCCAAGGCAGAAACCAAGAATTTGGTTTACCTGAACATTCCGCCGCAATATCGGCTCAACCTGCCGCGCTATCTGCGCGTGGTGCGGCAGATACCGCTCTCGGATACGGGCGCCACGCAGATTGCTTATCGCCGCAAGCTGGAGGAGCGTCTGCTAAAACCGGCGCACACGGTCGTCGCCGCCCTCAAGCTCGAGGCCCTCGGCCAGGACAGCATTCCCATTTTGAAACGCGGACTCAACAGCGAGCACGCGCTCGTGCAGTTCTGCGCCGCCGAGGCACTGGCCTACCTCGGCAGTCCTGCGGCCGGCGAAGCGCTCAGCCGCATGGTCGAGCAACAGCCTGCTCTGCGCGCCTTCAGTCTCACGGCGCTGGCCTCCCTTGACGAGGCGATTTGTCACGTCGAGCTGCGGCGGCTCCTGGGCGCAGATTCGCCCGAAACGCGCTACGGCGCTTTCCGTGCCCTGCGCGCCCTGGATGAACAGGAAGAGGCCGTACAAGGGAAGCTGCTGAATAATTCATTCTGGTTGCACCGCACCGCCGCCAACTCGTCGCCGCTCATTCATATTTCAACCACGAACCGAGCCGAGATTGTTTGCTTCGGACAGGAGGCGCGGCTGATTCCGCCCTTCCCGATCCTGGCCGGCGATTTCACGGTCACGGCCGGGCAGGACGATCAGAAATGCACCATCACGCGCGCCTCGCTCCATCATGGCCGGATCGAGCGGCAATGCTCTCTCAAGCTGGATGAGGTGATTCACACGCTGGCCGAGATGGGTGGCAACTACGGTGACGTCGTGGAGATGCTGCGCCGCGCCGATCATCTGCAATGCGTCAGCTGCCCCATTGCCGTCGATGCCCTGCCACAGGCGGTGGCCGTCGAAGAGCTGGCCAAGGCAGGCGCCGGCGACGCGGAAGCCCTGGACACGCATGCGGAAATTGTGGCGGCCAAGTCCGATCTTGGCTCTACGCCGTCCTTGTTCGAGAAGAAGCCGCAGCCGCACGCCTATGACGAACCAGCTGACAGGGCTTCCTCGCGCAACAGAAAAGAGTCCGATGCTCGGTCCGGTAGCGATTCGCCGGCGCAACCCGAACGCGTGCCAGGCGGAATTCAGTAATTTGTTATGCCGCAGGTCAGGATTCCAATCCTGCAACCCGAAGATCGGTCAGGATCAGAATCCTGATCTACGGAACTTGAGCCGTGGGCGTCGCTTCGGGCCAGCAGCTCGGAGCGACGCTCTCGGCTTTTTCTGCAAAGCCCCATTGCCAATCGACACCTCGATGTGGAACATGAAGTTATTGCTGGATCAAGCTTCGGAGAAGCTTCATGCTCAAATGTTTGGAACTGATCGGCTTCAAGAGCTTTGCCGATAAAACGCAATTCGAGTTCAGTCGCGGCATCACGGCCGTCGTCGGGCCAAATGGATCGGGAAAGAGCAACATCGTCGATGCAGTCCGCTGGGTCCTGGGCGAACAGAGCGCCAAAAGCTTGCGCGGCGGCGAAATGGCCGACGTGATCTTCAACGGCTCCACCACGCGCCGCAGCCTGGGGCTCGCGGAAGTCACCATGACCTTCGACAACAGCGGCCGCGCCCTCGCCACCGACGGCGACGAGGTGCAAATCACCCGCCGCGTCTATCGTGACGGCCAGGGCGAATACCTCATCAATCAGCAGCCCAGCCGGCTCAAGGACATCAAGGACCTGTTTCTCGGCAGCGGCGCGGGCGCGGACGCTTACTGCGTCATCGAACAGGGACGGGTCGATGTGCTGCTCCAGGCCTCGACCAAGGATCGGCGCACGATTTTTGAGGAAGCCGCCGGCATCAGCCGCTTCAAGGCCAAGAAAATCGAAACGCTCCGCAAGCTGGAGCGCGTCGAGCAGAATCTGCAGCGGCTGCAGGACATTGTCGACGAGGTGGACAAGCAATTACGCAGCGTTAAGCTGCAGGCCTCGAAGGCGCAGCGCTATCAGGAATACAGCAACCGCCTGAAGGAATTGCGCGTGGCCCTGGGTCTCCAGGAGTACGCGCAACTTGCGGAGCACCTGCAGAGCGAG
This sequence comes from Gemmataceae bacterium, assembly GCA_035939715.1. Lineage (GTDB taxonomy): Bacteria > Planctomycetota > Planctomycetia > Gemmatales > Gemmataceae > DASZFN01. The sequence goes on from DASZFN010000647.1 coordinate 8,435, forward strand.
ACCGCCGTGCTGGAGCACCTGCGCGGCGGACTGGAAGAACAGGCCGGTCTCGCCGAACGCTGGGAGGCGGATACGCGGCGCCTCGAAGAGTCGCTGGCCCGTCTGGAAGAAGCCAGCCACGCGGAGGAGACCCGCCTGGGCCATGCCCGCGAGCAGATCGCCACGCAGGAAACCACCATCGGCCACGAAGCATCGCTCTCGGAACAGTTGGCAAGCGACCTGACCAGAACGCGCGCCAGCGTGACGGAGTTGAACAGTCACGTGGCGGCACTTGCCGAAACGGCGGCAAAAGCGGCTGCCGAGGTGCGCGGCGTCGACTCGCAGTGCCAGGAGCAGCGGCGCGGATTGGCTCTGCTCGAGCAGGAGCATCACCAGGCCGTCTTGCGCCTGGCCGAATTGCACAAGCAGATACAGACGGACCGGGCAGCGCATCTGGAGAAAATGCGCCAGGCCGCCCATCTGCAAAATGACGTGGTTAGCTACAAGGGACAGATCGATAACCTGAGTCGGGAGCGCGAGCGTCTCAGGCTCAAGAATGAGCAAGCGGCGGAGCACCTGGCGTCGCTGGACCTGGAGCTTCAGGAACTGACCGCTGCCGATGAGAAATTGCAAGCGCGTCTGGCCGCCGCGCGTCAAAAGGTGGTCGAGCATCGCCAGGAACGCGAACGGCTCCGGCAGCTTTGCGAGCAGACGGCCCAGGCGCTGGCCGATCTCCGCGCGACGCGCAGCGGACTGGCAAGCCGGATTGAAGTGCTGGAAGGATTGGAACGAAGCCTGGAAGGTCTCGGCACCGGCGTGCGCGAGGTCATCGGCCTCCTTCAGCAGCCCGACCCCGGTCCCTGGAGGACAATCATTGGCATGACGGCCGATTTCTTGACTGTCCGCCGCGACTATGCCCCGCTAGTCGATCTGGCCCTGGGGGATCGGGCGCAGCGCTTTCTGGTGCGCGACGCCGAGCTTTTGCAGCAGGCGCTGCAGCAGCGTACAGAACCATTCTCCGGACGAGTCAGCTTCCAGCCCTGCCAGGGCGGAGCCCTGCCCGACGATTCTCCGCAAGAGTCTGACGGCACCGGCTCAGCCGAAGCCACGCGTCTGCAGCCTTCGACGGATCATAAGCCCAGCCATCCTGGAATAGTTGCTGCGGTAGACCAGTTGGTTACCTGCGAAGCCCCGGAATTGAGGGAACTGCCGGCGCAATTGCTTGGACGGACGCTCGTGGTCCGGGACCTGCAAACGGCGCGGGAAGTCTCCGGCCAGACCGCTGGCTACCGTTTCATCACTCTGCAGGGCGAATTGCTGGAGCCGGACGGAACCCTGACGGTGGGCACCCACCATGCTCAGACCGGCATTCTTTCACGCAAGAGTGAATTGCGCGACTTGCGCGAGCGCGTGCTGGCGCTCGACGCTGGGATCGCCACCACGGAGAAAGAATTAGCGGAGCTGCGGGAACGAAGCGAGACGCTCGACCGGCAAAGCGGCGGTCTGCAAGAGGAAGTGGAAGTGCTGGCCGAACAAGCCGCCGATCTGCGCTCACGCATCACGCAGCACCGGGAAAAACGCGACGGCCTGCACGAAGAAGTCTCGCTCAGCCGCTCGGAGAACAGCCGCCTCGAACAGGAGATGCAAGACCTGGAGCAGGCCTTGCAACAGGCGCGCGCCCAGGCCGAGGCGGCGGAGCAGCTCGTCCATTCCCTGCAAGCGCGCATGGATCAGGCGGAGCGCGAAATTCGCGAGCGCGAACAGCAACGCCAGCAGTACCAACAACAATGCACGGCCGCCAAGGTTGCCGTTGCGCAGGTGGAGGAACGCCTGTCGTCCCTGCGCGTCCGGCATCGCCAGGTCGAAACCGACCTGGAACAGCGGCGCCTGGAATGCCGGCAGAGTGAGCAGCAGCTAGACGCCGCGCAGGTGCGCCTCGTGGAAAGCCAGGGCACCATGTTGCGCGCTTCTTCGATCCTTGCCCACCTGTACCTGGACAAGGAAAATGCTGAACGCAACCTAATAGGGCTGCAGGAAGATCGCGATCGGCAGCGCCAGGAGCGCCAGGTCGTAGCCGAGCACGCCCACGCCGCGCGGTCAGCCTGGCAGGAGAAGCAGGAACAAGCTCATGCTTGCGAACTGAAGGTCAACGACCTGCGCCACCGTCGCGATTCGCTCATCGAGCGCATGCACGAGGACTATCAGCTCGATCTCCGCGAAGTTTTTGCAACCAGGTTGAAGGAGCAGATGGCCACCGATGGCGCCCAACCGACGGAACTCGTCGCCGAACAGGCCAACGAAGAAATCGAGGAGCTGCGCCGCAAACTAGGCCGCCTGGGCAGTGTCAATCTCGATTCCTTGCAGGAACTGGCGGAACTGGAGTCGCGCGCCTCGGGACTGAAAGCGCAATACGACGATCTGACGACGGCCAAGAAATCGCTGGAAGAGATTATCTCCAAGATCAATCAGGATAGCCGCCGCCTTTTCATGGAAACGTTCGCGACCATCCGCACGCATTTTCAAGAATTGTTCCGCAAGCTCTTCGGCGGCGGCATGGCGGACATTGTGCTTGAGGACGAGAGTGACGTCCTGGAAAGCGGCATTGAAATCATCGCCCGGCCGCCTGGCAAGGAGCTGCGCAGCATTTCTCTGATGAGCGGCGGTGAAAAGACGATGACCGCCGTGGCCTTGTTGCTGGCGATTTTCCGGAGCAAACCGAGCCCCTTCTGCATTCTCGACGAGGTGGACGCCGCTCTGGACGAGGCGAATATCGGCCGCTTCACGGCGGTGCTGCGCGAATTCCTCGACCGCTCTCACTTCATCATCATCACGCATTCGAAACGAACCATGGCTGTGGCGGATGTGCTCTACGGCATCACGATGCAGGAATCCGGGATTTCCAAGCGCGTGGCGGTACGCTTTGAGGACTGGCCGGAAGACGGCCAGCCGCAAACCCTGGAAACAGCCGCCGCCGAGCGCAACGGCGACTAAATGATACTAACCCGAAGCGTTAGCGAGGCCTCGCTGACGCTTCGGGTTAGTATGGTGCCGACACAGGTGATCTAGACTAGATTTGATCCGTCCGCACAAACTACAACCGTCTGCGTCTTTCAATTTGTTTTGCCACATGGAACGGATGCTGCACGCCCTCCAGGATGAGCGGTGCTCCCTGGTCCAGGAAGATGCGCAGCCTCCCCACATCAAGCCAGCGCTCGATGCGGTTCGCCTCGACAGCGACCCGCCTGATACGACGCAGCTCAATGCCGGGCCGGCCGGGGTGGTGAAAGCCAAACTGGTAGAACAACCGCTTCGTGGTCAATCGATAGTTAAGTCCGAGAAAGCGTCTTATCCACAGGAGAGCCAGGGCGAGCCAGAGCGCGACAATGATCGCCAGGGCCGTGTAGCGCACCGCATTGGAACCCCGCCATGCGCCGAGAGACCAGGCCACAGCGATAATGAAGCCCGATAGGAGAGCCAACTGAATGAAGCGCGGCAGCATGGCCCGGCCGGCATAGGACCCGTACCAGACGTCTACCTCCTCGGCGTCATCCGGCGGATTTCCGGAAACACGTTCGAATGGCTCGGCAATTCGAGCTTCCTGGCGTACATCCGGCGGGGGGACACGAATTCCAGGTTTGTCGGGCGCAGCATCTTCCATGGGAACCCCCTGATTGACGCGTTGCTCGAAGTGTAGCAGCGCCGGCGCAACCTGAGAATGGAAGCCACGGACAGGATTTCCGAGCTGGTTGCCGGAAAACCTTGCCATTTCTTTAATTAGAAATGCGCGGCGTCCGGAAAAGCGACTTGACACCTGCTCTTCCGGGCCGTAAAAATTCAGCTTTCTATAGGACGCTTTCCTAGCGCGCGAAACGGCAGCAGAGCCGAGGCACGTCCCCAGAGGGATCCGGGCGAGCTTCGGCGACTTTTTTGAAGCATGCGGGTGCAGCGGTGGCAGAAGAAGCCTCCAATATTCCCAGTCCATTCGATCTGCGGACGATCAAGTACCTGGTCCGGCTGATGGGTCTGCACGACCTGAGCGAGATCGACCTGCGCGAGGGCGACCTGCGCATTCGCCTGCGGCGCGGCCCCTATGACCTGGCCATGCCGGCGTTGCCAGTGGCACAACCTGCGGCGCCGCCGGGTCCCGCAAACACGCCGCCTGCCAATGCCGCCCCTGCAGAACCGGCCCGGCACGGCAAGACCTTGATCCCCATCAAGAGTCCGACGCCGGGCACTTTCTACAAAGCGCCGAGTCCGGATGCCGAACCATTCGTCAAGGTGGGCTCGCGCGTCACGCCGACGACCGTGGTTTGCATGATCGAGGCGATGAAGATCTTCAATGAAATCCCGGCCGAGTGCAACGGCGTCATCGCCGAAGTCCTGGTAGAAAATCAACAGCCGGTCGAATACGGGCAGGTGCTTTTTCAGGTGGACCCAACTGGCTGAGTGCAGTGATCAGTGGTCAGCGACCAGTGGTCAGAAGGGATATGTAACCAACGAACCACTAACCACTGACCACTGACTACTGACCACTGCTTATGTTTCAACGCATTCTCGTAGCCAACCGCGGGGAGATCGCTTTACGGGTCATCCGCGCCTGTCGGGATCTGGGCATTGAGGTTGTGGCAGTCTTCAGCGAAGCGGATCGCGAGGCGCCGTATTTAGGGCTTGCGGACGAGGCGATTTGCATCGGCCCCGCTCCTGCCGCGGAGAGCTATCTCAATATTCCACGCATTATCAGTGCCGCCGAGATCGCCGATGTCGAGGCGATTCACCCGGGCTATGGCTTTCTCTCCGAGAATCCGCACTTCGCCGAAGTTTGCCGATCGTGCAAGATCGAGTTCATCGGCCCGCCGCATGAGGCGATGCGCCGCCTGGGCAACAAGAATGAGGCGCGCAAGCTGGCACGACAGGCGAGCGTGCCCATCGTCCCCGGCAGCGAGGGGCTGATTCAGAATGACAACGAAGCGCTGGCGCTGGCCCACTCCATGGGTTTTCCGGTGCTGATCAAGGCGGCCTCGGGGGGTGGCGGCCGGGGCATGCGCGTGGCCCGCAACGACATCAGCCTGCAGGCCGGCCTGAATGCCGCCCGCCAGGAAGCGGAGAAGGCCTTCAAGGACGGCAGCGTCTACCTGGAAAAATACATCGAGCAGCCGCGCCATGTGGAGGTGCAGATCCTGGCCGACGCGCACGGCCATGTGGTCCATCTCTTCGAGCGGGATTGTTCGCTGCAACGCCGCCATCAGAAACTGGTGGAAGAATCCCCTGCGCCCAACTTGCCGGTCTCCGTGCGCGACGACATTTGCCAGGCAGCGATCCGCCTGGTGCGCAGCGCCGGCTACCAGAACGCCGGCACCTGCGAATTCCTGGTCGACAAGCAGAATCGTTTCTATTTCATCGAAGTGAACGCGCGCATCCAGGTGGAGCATCCGGTCACGGAGCTGGTCACGGGCATCGACCTGGTCCAAGAGCAGATCCGCATCGCGGCCGGTGAGAGTCTCTCTTTCAAACAAGAGGACATCCGGCAGCGCGGCGTGGCAATCGAATGCCGCATCAATGCGGAAGATCCGCAAGCGGACTTTCGCCCGTCGCCGGGGCAGATCACCTGCTGGCAAATCCCAGGCGGCCCGGGAGTGCGCATCGATTCGCACGTCGTCCAGGGCTACCGGGTGCCGCCCAACTACGACTCGCTAATCGCCAAGTTATTGGTCCACCAGCCGACGCGCAGCGCCGCCCTGGCGTGCATGCGGCGGGCTCTCAATGAGTTCGTGGTTGCCGGAATCAAAACGACCATTCCTCTGCACCGCGAGATTTTCAACCATTCCAGCTTCATTGAAGGGCAGGTCGATACGACGTTTGTGGAGCGCCACTGGCAAAAGGCGTAGAGCCCCATAGTACAGAAGACTTTTCTACAGCGTTTTGCGGTACTTGTCGCTGGCGTGTTGCAAGGTTTTGATCGCTTGGTTTTCAAAGGCAAGCTTCGCCAGTTGTACAGCCCTGAGGGGCATGCACATTCTCCTCAGCGCCAATCATGTCCTGCGTAACGATTTCGTCCAAGGACAGTCCCGCGCCGTGCGCATGACCATGGGCATCTGCTTCGGCGGCGCGCTTACCATGGTCATCTTCGCTGGCTCGGAACTTTTCACCGGCAGCAATCTTGTCTTGACGCTTGGCGTCCTGAGCAAGAAGGCGAGGGGGAGGGACCTGCTCCACACGTCCCCAGCCTCCTTGCGGCGTCGCGTCCATGCGAGAATCGGAAGAGGCATGGGTCGGTATCGGAGATGCGTCAGATGCGGGTGCACCCGGATTTGGCCGTCGAACGGCAGGCTCGACCGGAGCCAAGCGTAAAGCCCGCGAGTTTGGAATTATCCGAAGAGTCCGCGTTACCGCGTTTTACGCCACTGGACTGCCCTGCCTGGATGGTCGCCTCCCAATTACAATAAAAACAGCGCCATTGGATTTCCTCACCAGCTTTACACGCAGCCGTGTTCCGCTTCATCGAGATGCTGCTATGCCGGAAGTGATCAAGGCAAGGTGTCCGGGGTGCAAGCGCGACTTGCGCATTCCGGCCGAGTGGCTGGAGCAGACTTTCCGCTGCAAGCATTGCCGCACTGTCATTCAGGCCAGGTCAAAAGGCACGCCGGCAAAAGCCGTCATAGCAGAGCCCCAACTAAATCCGAACCTCACGTCTGCCACCTCTTCGCCGGACAGGGAGAGCAGCCAGGAGCCGGCGCATGCTTCATCCGCTTCACCGACGAATGCGGCCGGGCTCGAGCAAGAACTGGACTTTCCTGCCCTGGATGCGGGGCCGATTGTCAGCGTGTCGTCGCGTTATCGGCGCTCGCGGCGGAGCAGGTGGATTGCCCTGGCGATCGTTCTTCTTTTGCTCGGCAGCGGCGGCGGCGCGGCCTCTTATTTTTGGACGCATCTCCGGCAGCTCGGCGCCTCGCTGCGCGAAGCGTTGGATGAAGATTCTTCCAAGCGCAGCCCATCGGCGGCCAAAGACAAACCCGCGCCTGCCCGGGAGGTTTTCCCGCGTCGCGTCCTGGCGATTTGTGTCCACAACTATCTTTACGCCAACCCCGTGGCCTATGGCACGGAAGACAATAGCGTCGGTGCGCTGCTGGACAGGCTAGGGAGTGTGCTGCACATCGATTCCAGCCAGATCGTCGAGCTGAGCGATGCGGCGGTGCCGCGGCAAGCTTCAGCCTCTCCGAGCAAGCGCAGCAGCCGGGCCAGGGCGCGCAAGCCCAGGCCGGTGCCGGCGGCGCAGTCTCCGGCGCGGCCGCCCCTTAGGCCGGTGATCGAAAAGACAATCGGCGAATTCCTCGATGGCTGCCGGCCGCAGGATCGTATCCTGCTGCTGTTCGCCGGCCACGTCATCGAAATCGACGGCGAGGGATTTCTGGTGCCGCTGGAGGGAGAGTTCAGCGTCAAGGAGAGCCTGGTTCCTTTGAGCTGGCTTATCGACCGTTTACAAAAATGTGCCGCCAGGCAAAAAGTGCTCGTGCTGGACACGTGCCGGCTGGACCCCGGCCACGGCCTAGAGCGGCCGGGAAGCGGACCGATGGCCGAGAAGCTGGAGGCACTGCTCGCCAAGCCGCCGCAAGGCGTCGAGGTCTGGACGGCCTGTGCGAAAGGGCAGTATTCCTATGAATTTGACGGCGGCAGCTTCTTCCTGAAGCAGATCGTGGACGCTCTTGATCCCAAGAGCCTGAAGAAGCCGGAGCACGTCGATGAGCCGCTGCCGATTGCCGCGCTGGCCGACGTCGTCAACAAGAAAACCGAGGCGGAAATCGCCGCCCAGCTAAAGGAGAAACAGACGCCGCGCTTGACCGGCAAGGAAGTCTCCGGCGAGGTCGCCTTCGATAAGACGCAGCCGCTCGCCGCCGGCCTGATCATTGCCAGGCCCAGTCCGCCGGGGGGCATGGCCAAGGCGGATGAAGTGCGCAGCATTTTGGAGGAAATCGATCTGCCGCCCATCAAGCCGGCCCGTGAAGAAAGCCGACGCCCGCCCATTGAGGAGCTGGTGCCG
>DASZFN010000648.1:0-3835 GCA_035939715.1 Gemmataceae bacterium
CCCAGGACTTCCGGATCTTTTACTTTTTCCGGATCGAATACCTTGTAGATTCGCCCCTTGTTCGGCTTTTCCCAGCCTTCGACCCAGTCGGTCAGATAGAGGCAACTATCGGTGCCGAAATCCACATCGGTGGCCAGCACCGACCAAATGAACTCGTGCTGATCGACCATCACGAAGGCAGCGCCCTTCGGCTTGACGGCCAGCGAGCGGATGCCGCTTTGCCCGCTGCCGCCGCGAAAATCACAAAGGAAAAAGTGTCCCTGATAGCGATCCGGCAGACCTAGGCCGGGATAATACGTCAGTCCCGCCGGGCCGTCGGCCACGTTGGCAATCGGCGGCACGATATACGCCGCCTGGCCGTCCCACGCGGGCAGCCAAAGCTTCTCCGCGTTCCACGGTCCCAGGTCGACCGGCATCGTGTGATACTGGTAGCTGCCGCGCCAGCCGCTATCGCCGCCTTCGACGACATAGACCCAGCGCGCCTTGTCGCCGTGATCGGCGTTGTTGTCGCCTGTGAAGAGGTTGCCGTATTGATCGAATGCCAGCTCTTGCGGGTTGCGCAATCCGGTCGCGACAATCTCCAGCTCCGACCCGTCCGGGTTGCAGCGCAGCACGGCGCCGGTGTCTGGACAGGAGACCATGCGACCTTCGCTCTGGACATGGAAGCCGCGATCGCCGCAACTGAAATAAATCTTCCCGTCCGGCCCGAAGCGCAAGCCATGCAGGTCGTGGCCGATAAAGGAAATATGTACGCCATAGCCGGAATGCAGGACCTTGCGTGGGCCGGCCTTGTTGTCCTTGCCCTGGCGCAACAACCAAAAGTTCGGCATGCAGGCGTACCAGACCTGGCCGTCGCGGGCCAGCAGACCCGCGCCGATGCCGTCAGCTAGCTCCTGGAAGCCGTCCGCAAACACCGTGGAGCGGTCCGCCTTGCCGCTGCCGCTGGTGTCTTCTAGCAAGCGAATGCGCTCGTGCTCGACGGTCCATTTCTTCACCTGCTTTCCCAGCTGCTTTTTCATGAGGGCGACGCGATCTGCCACCGTCCGGCTGGCCAGGTCGCCGTCGAGCCAGTCCATGTGGCCGCGCACATCGGTCACACCGTCGTGCAGGCGGAAAGTCTCGGCCACGTAGAAGCGGTTTTTCTCATCGACGCAGAAGCAAACGGGATTGGCCAGCATGGGCTCAGCCGCGAACAGGCTGACCTGCAGTCCCTTCGGCACCCGGATCCGCTGCATGGCCATGGCAGGTTCCGTCGATGGGCCGAAGATCTTCGGATCATACGGCTTGCGAACCGCCTGCTGCTCGTCTCCAGAGAGCGAGCGCGGCACAAGAATGGTCAACGCTAAAAGGACGCCGAGTCCTGGAGCAAGAAGCAATCGCAGCATGAGACTGGGGCCTTCAGGAAATCATATCGACCACATAACGGGCAGGAATTCCACTATAGCAGGAGACGGCTTGGCACGACTAGTGCCGTTTTCATCGCCCCTTAATCTTGTTTTTGTCATCACTAAGCTAGAATTGATACGAAGCTGAAACCCGTCGCAGTATGGCGATTCCGCTGTGGGGGTGGGATACGATTCCAAGCGTGTCCTTGGCTTGACAGATTGGCACCGACACGATTGAAATCATATCTCACAGCCGTCCCTTCATATCTTCGCGAGAAGAGAGGAGGCAAGCATGGAAAGCTTAGGGAACAGCAATCGGAAATGGCGCGCCTTGACGCGGTCATTACCCGCCAGGTCGCGCGTGCAGCCGGTCCTCGAAGAACTCGAAAGCCGCAATTTGCCGGCCTTTACCGGCTATACGCCTAGCCAGATGCTCACGGCCTACGGCTTCAGTACGCTGGGCATCGCTCAGCCCGGCCTCGGCCAGACGATTGCCATCGTGGAGGCGTTTCAGGAGCCGCAAATCAAGAGCGACGTGGCGACGTTCGATGCCAAGTTCAATTTGCCGGCCTTGAACCTCAGCGTCGTCAACGACGGCGCCACGGCAACCGACCCCACCGGCGGCTGGCAACAGGAGACCGCCCTCGACGTGGAATGGGCCCACGCCATTGCGCCCTATGCCAACATTATTCTCGTCCAGGCAGCCAACGACTCCGTGAACGGCCTCGGCGTTCCGGTCGCTCTTCTGCACGCGGCGACGGTGGCGGCGGGGCAAGCGAATGTTCATGTCGTATCCATGAGCTGGGGTTTCGATGAGTTCAGCTCGGAAACGCTCTTCGACGCCGATTTCGCCGTGCCCGGCGTCATCTTTGTCGCTGCTTCGGGCGACAACGGTGCGCCGCCCGAGTGGCCTGGCGTCTCTCCCAATGTCCTTGCCGTCGGCGGCACGACCCTGCAGATCAGCGCTTCCGGAGCGTATGTCAGCGAGATCGGCTGGGGCCACGGCTCGCATAGTCCTTCGGACGGCGGCAGCGGGGGCGGCGTCAGTGCGTTTGAACCGGAACCGCTCTACCAGAACAGTGCCCAGGGCAGCGGCCGCCGGGCGAACCCGGACGTGGCCTACGACGGCGATCCCAACACCGGCGTGGCGGTCTACGATAGCACCAACGGCGGCTGGGCCGTACTGGGCGGCACGAGCGCCGGTACGCCGCAATGGGCCGCGCTCGTGACTCTGGCCGATCAGCTCGGCGCGGCGGCCAATCCCGTGCAGGCGCCGCTGAACAGCGTGCAAACGTTGGCCGCCCTTTATCAGGAACCGGCCGACTTCCATGACATCGTTTCCGGCAACAATGGCCTTGCCGCCGGGCCGGGCTATGACCCGGTGACAGGTCTCGGCACTCCACAAGCCGATTTGCTGGTGCCGGTGCTGGCGCACGTGCAGGCTCACAATCAACAGTTCGTCACCCAGGTCTACCAAAGTTTGCTGGGCCGCACTCCCGATCCGAACGGGTTGGCCTCGTGGAGCAACCTGCTCGGCCAGGGAACCAGCCGCACGTCGATGGTCGCTCAGATCGAGCAAAGTCAAGAGTATCTGACGGACCAGGTGCAAGGGATTTACCAGAAGCTGTTGCATCGCCCGGCTGATGCGGGTGGCCTGAGCGGCTTCACGTCCTTCCTCCAAAGCGGCGGCACGCTGGAGCAGGTGCAGGCGATCATCGCCGGCTCGGACGAGTATTTCGCAACGCGCGCCGGGGGGAATATCGACGCCTTCCTGTCAGCGCTGTATAGCGACGCCCTGAACCGCGCCATTGATCCAGCCGGTCAGAGCGCCGACGAGCAAGCCCTTGCCGGGGGCATGATGCGCAGCACCATAGCCGCCGTGGTGTTCGGCAGCCAGGAATACCTTCAGGACCTCGTGCAAAGCTACTATCTAACGTATCTGAAGCGCCCGCCGGACAGCGGCGGTCTCGCCGCCTTCGTCGCCGTCATGCAGCAAGGCACCACCGATCAGCAGGTGATCGCCGATATCCTCGGCTCGCCGGAGTACTTTGGTTGATGGGTGCAGTGGCTGACCAGGGCGCTGAAGCCGATTGAGTTTGCCACTTTGCCAGTGAGTTTGCCACGGTTGGCAAACTCAGTTTCATCCACAAACCACTAGCGCATGTCGAGTTGTGTCCAGAAAAAAAATGAGTTTGCCAGTTTGCCACGCTTTTGGGTGCCGGGGGGGTCTGTCCCCGGATTGGCCAAAGGATGTCTGCCAAACACATGGCAACCTATGGCATTCTTGGAAAAAGTTGCCGAATTTCGCCGGAATCAAGCCAAAGGCTCTTGACGATGGACGCATGCTTTTGCGTTGTAGCTTTGGTCAATGGTCAATGGTCAATGGTCAATGGTCAATGGTCAATGGTCAATGGTCAATGGTCAATGGTCAATGGTCAATGGTCAATGCA
>DASZFN010000649.1:0-12223 GCA_035939715.1 Gemmataceae bacterium
CATGTCCGCAACTTCCTGGATTGTGTCAGGTCGCGCAAGCAACCGCTTGCCGACCCGGAGAGCGGCCACCGCGTGGCGACGGTCTGTCATCTGGCGAATATTTCCCTGCGCCTCGGCCGGAAGATTCGTTGGGACACCAACAAGGAAGAGATTGTCGGCGATTCGGAAGCAGCCAAAATGCTGGTGCGGCCTTATCGAGCCCCGTGGGATGCGGAGCTGAGAGGCCTGGGAGTGGGGTGACACCATGGACCTGACGCGGCGGGAACTATTGGCGGGCGGCCTGGCAGCGCTACCCGTATTGCCTGCACTTGCCTCAGGGAGCGGGCGGCAAGACACGGAAGTCCGGCCGATGGGCGTTGTCGCCTACTGTTACGGCCTGCGCCTGGCGGCCGATCGAGCCGGCGGCCCGAATGCGGGACTGAACGACCCGATCGCGTTTGTGGAGCATTGCCAGCAGCGCGGCGCCGGTGGGGTTCAGATGAGTATCGGCGTGCGCGACAGCGCTTACGCCGCCAGGCTGCGCGATAAAATCGCTGACTTGCACATGTACCTGGAGGGCATTATTCGCCTGCCCAAGGATCGCATGGACGCCGAGCGCTTCGCGCGGGAAGTGACGACGGCCAAGGAAGCGGGAGCAAAGGTGCTGCGCACGGTGTTGCTGGGCACGCGCCGCTATGAGACCTTTGAAACGGCCGCCGCCTTTCGCGATTGGACGGACCGTGCCTGGCACTCGCTTGTTTCGGCCGAGCCCATCATTGCCGGGCACGACATGCGCCTGGCCATCGAGAATCATAAAGACTTGCGGACGGAGGAATTGCTTCCTCTGCTGAAACGCCTCAGTAGCCAGCATGTGGGCCTCTGCGTCGATCTCGCCAACAGCATTGCGCTCCTTGAAGATCCGGTCGCAGTCGTCGAAGCCTACGCGCCCTGGGCATTCTCCACGCACATGAAGGATGTGGCAGTGCTCGAATACGAGGATGGCTTCCTGCTGGGTGAAGTGCCGCTTGGCGAAGGCCTTCTTGATTTGAAAAAGATCACCGCCATTCTCCGCCAGGCCCGGCCGGAGATTCATCTCAACCTGGAGATGATCACGCGCGATCCTCTGAAAGTGCCGTGTCTGACGCCCCGGTACTGGGCCACGTTCGAGAAACTGCCCGGGCGTCATCTAGCCCGAACCATGTCCTGGGTCCGCAAGCATCAGCCATCACAGCGGCCGGCGCCGGTCAACGGCCTGACCCAGGAGCAGAAGCTGGCCGTTGAGGAAAGCAACGTGCAGAAGAGCCTGGCCTATGCGAGGAAGCACTTAAGTTAGAGGCTAAGTTTTTGCAAGCGCTTTCGACAGCCCGCAGGCGACGCCGCTTCATTCCAACCCAGCGTGGAGTACACGATGCCCGATTTGCCATGGTTGGACAGCTACTCCGGCGAAACTGCCGACGAATTATTATCGCTGGAAGGCCGCTACAGAACGGATTCCCTCGTACTCGTTTTCGAGCAAGCGCTTGACCAAAAAGCTACTCGGGAGGGATCGCAGAGCCTCAGCGACGAGGAACGCATCGTCCTCGCGGTCGAGGCGCTTGAACGCGAAGTGAACAACGGCGGTTACGAGCAGTTCTTCCTTAGCTCAGGGGAGTATGCGCCCATCATCGTAGGTGCGCTTGCCCGCATCGGCTGCCGCAGAACGGCCGCGATTACTCAGAAGGCGCTGGACGCTTTAGGGTGCTCGCCGCTGACTCCTGAGGCGATCGAGAATACCATGCTGGAAGAGAGCGACGATCGCGATCAGGCACTTTTTGTGTGCGATAATCAATACTTTGCCCGGCCCGAAGACATCGAAGGCCTATTGTTGGCCTTCATTAAGGCAAACAAAACCAAGATTCGGCTGTGATGCATTGTTTCCGGTGGCCTGACATTGCCTATCCTGCAGGCGCCGCGGGAGGATTCTGAGCACCTCTCGGAGCGGAGAAGGGGCTTTCGGGATTCTGGGGATGAGCATCATGGCGGCAATGAATCGGGCATGGCGTAGTCTCTAAGATTGAGGCAGCCGGACAACCCGCTTGCCTGACTCGGCCAGGACAACGACGGACGACCAGCTGGCTCGCACCGGAGTCGAGGACCCGGCAAATTGGCGAATAAGCCCGCCGCGCATGGTGGCCGGCGTTCCTACCGGTGGAAAGTTCATGGCCTCAAGAACTTCCTCGGGCTCCACGATGGTCGGCGCGGCCCCAGCCGCCTCCAGGCGCAGGTAGTAGCCGTCCCGCGATAGTTCGTGATAGCGCATGTCCAGCTTGCGCCTTGCTTCGACCGAGGTGTCTCGTCCGGCGTTGTCGACAAGGTATCTCTTCGTCACCCAGTCGAGCTTGCCCACCAGCCGGGCCGGCTCATTTTCCAGCGCGTCGAGGGTCTCCTCCCATAAGCGGAGAACTTCCTGCGCTTCCGCCGGGACGGAAGCGCTGCGGTCGAGAAATAGCCGGCAAGCATTGGCGTAAAACCGCTGGATCTCGAGCGCGCCGGCGCGGCTGCCGTCGGCAAGGGCCACCGTCATCTGCAAGTCGGGATCGGCAGAGATGATCCGCAGCGCCTGCAACGGGCGGCGCAAGCGCGGCGCCTCTTTCAGCTCCCCCGCTTCGATGGCCTCGAGCACCAGCAGCGTCGTGCCAATTTTCAGATACTCGGCAAATTGCGCCATGTTCGCATCGCCGATGGTCAGTTGCAGCCGCTGCCGCCGATGAAAGAGGCGTGCGAAGCTAAGGAAGTCCCCCAGAAGAATGTCGTTGAAGCCCTTGGGGATTTGGCAGAAATAGAACACGGAGCGCCAGCCCGCAGCGGTCAAGCCGCACAGCGAACGCAGCCCGGCGGCGCGCGGCGACAGGATGAAACGGCCGTCGGCACAGACCATGCCGGGCCCGGCGATGATCGTGCGCGTGATCAGGAATGGCAACAGGTGCCGCCGCAAGCGACGAAAAGCCGTGTAGCGCAGGAAGGTCGCGCCCGTGAACTGCGCGGGCAGGCGGCACAGGCAAACCAGCCAGGCCACCCACGCCGCATAACGCCGCCCAGGCTCGCGTCCGGCAAGCCGCGAGATCAGGAAAACAAACAGCAACGCAGCGGTCTCGGCGAAAATGAAGAGCACAAAAAGCAGCGGTAGTGCCAGGGCCAGGGCCAGGCGCCAGATCAGCAACTCTCTGCCGCTGCCTATGGTGGCCTCGTAGTTCTCATGGCTGCCAAAGAAGTGTCCATGGCCGTCATGGCTGGCTTTGAGAAGGGTCACCTCACCAGCGCCGTAGCTGCTGGCCGCGGCGTGCCGTGATAGGAGGGCATCCTGCGCGCGCTGGTAGCGTAAGAACTCCTTCGCTCCGCGGCATTCCGGCGTGGCCCCTTCCACAAATCCCGATTCAGGCAAGAGCTGGTAAAAGGGCAGGCATTCGAACCTCAGGCCGCCGCCGTTTCCCAGGTACCAGCAATTCTCTCCGACAAGGGCGCGGGCAACAGGGACCTTGCGTTCCAGATGTGCCAGCAGGCCCGCGAACAGGTCTGCATTCGGAATGCGCCCGCCGTCTCGTCTGCGAGGACGAAAGCGCAGAACGTACTCGGTCTCCACGCCGACAAGCCGGTCAAACATGGCCGAGTCATTCCCCGCTTGCCGCCACGCGAATCTCCTCGAGGTATTCGTCCGGGGCGATACAGCAGTCCGCTGCAATGGCCTTGCGAACGTCGGCCAGCGCTTCCGCTTGCGGACAACTCTGTTGTGCGGGCTGCGCCGTCTCGGTTGCGGAGTCGCCTGCGGCTGGGGAGAGCAACTTGCTGTCCATGAACGCTACCTCCGGATAGTGGAAATGTTAAATTGAGTGTAACCGCGGCAGCGATGAAGGGCAATTGTCTTTTAGTTACGATTTGGGCTGGGACTGTGTCCTGTACTTCGCATCGTCCGGCTTCCAAAACGCGAACCGGCCGGTGGCAACTTCGAGGCGAGGGGAAAGACCCGTTTTCTTGAATACACGCCGGACTTCCTTCGTGTCCTCGCAATCCTTGAAGGCCAGGATATGCTGGCAGGCAATGACCTCGCCATAATGCTTGGCGTTGTTCTCCTGGGCCAACTCCACGAGCTCGGTGCTGCCCGGCCCGACCGAATAAACATGGATGTCGTGATCCAGCGCAAACGTCTTAATCCGCCACGCGCTCTCGGGCCCGATCCACCATTGAAGCGTATCGGGAATGTCGTCTTCGCCCTCGAGCGACTCCTCGACGTCCCGCACGTAGCTGCTCTTGACGTTCAAGACGGCCAGGACGAGTGTTCCTTGCATCGACTTCTCCTAGGCCCGGTCACCATGAGTGGGAGGCAGCCGCTCGATACCTTTCGGGGGGATCGGGATGCCCGCTACGCGGAATCGCACCCAGTAGAGCAATCACCTGCCGCTGATCGGTTCGCACAAAGAGAACCAGCGTCCCGTCAGGTGACGAGCGCAGATCCACACCCCTGAAGTGATTGAACCGGCCAGCCTGGCCACGCCAACTGTACTCAAACCGCACGACGCTACGAAAGAACTGCTCGGATGTGAATTTGTAAGGAAGAAGCTTGCCTTCTTCCCATATGGGAAACGTGCGCACAAACATCTTTCACCTCTCGTAATCTTTTGCGCCATGCCTCCCGATCAACTCAACACGAGCGTACCGACGGATACCGACGGAGGGGTCTTTCTCGAACGCCTCGATGTCGGCGAAGGGGCACGAAACGCGGCTTCCACGCGGGCCGTCGTACAATTCCCCAACTGCAGCCACAGTACCTTCGGTGGACTGCCCCGCAACATTGGATTGCACCAATGAGCAACGAGCATGATGCAACCTGCCGCCTGTTCAAGCGCAGGGTTTGGTTCACCGTCGGCCGGCCGCCCTGTGTCCATTTGCGGTCTTGGCCGTCACATCTTCGTAGGACCATAAGAACCGCTTGCCCACGGCGGCTGCGTAGCGCATGAGGGTAGCTAGCGTGGGGTTATCTTGCTTGCCGTTTTCGAGCCGGCTAACCACGGCGCGATCGAGGCCCGAGCGCGCAGCCACGTCGCTAATGCTTAAACCGCACCGCTCGCGCTCGCGCTTCAGAGCCTGCAGCGCGGCTTGGACGTCAAAGTACATCCCCATGGTCATGACGGCATCCGGGTCGCACTCGCCTGTGCGAATCAGGTCCTGCAGCGCCGGTTTCTCCTTCTGGAGCTTTGCGCGCAATGCCTGCTCGCGAGCTCGTTCCTCGGCCGTCTTTCGGCTGGCACGGAATACGCGTCGTGCTTTCATCTCTTCCTCCTCTTCCTCTTGGGGCTCGGCGGCGGTACGTCGTAAGCCGTGACCGGGCGCAGCGTCAGCGGATCTTCGTCCACCAATTCGTAAACCACGGCGAGGTGTCGGCCGGTCGAAGTCCAGCCAAACGCAGTCGGCAAACCGATGAGCGGCTCACCGCCCGGCTGCTCCCAGGGTCCAGCAAGACTTCCTCCGCTTCTTCAATCGTGACGCCGTGTTCGCGGAGGTGCTGCACATTGCCTTCGTTATCGTCTTCGAGATCCCAGATAATCGTCGCATCCATGCCGGGCCTTCCCCTTCAGCCTCACCAAATGCATGTTAGCAGCACGTGACTTAAAAATCAACAGTGAAGCGCTGGAGAGGCGGCACGGCGAGGTGCAACACCGCGCACGGGCTGAGCACTTAGCGGACGTTGCCGGCTCTCGCCCCTGGAGCGGGCTAAGCGAGGTACTTTCTTTCCGGCGACGAGCCAAGATGCTGGACTCAATCGTCTAGTGCCAACTCTTGGCCAAGCAGTTCCTTCCACTGCTTCTTCTGCGTGTCGTTCAGGATCGACTCGATCTTCCCCGCGTGATCCTTGCGGATTTGCAGCACCTTCGGCCGGATCTCCTCCGGGTTGCCTCCAGACTGGGCCTCCTTGAGCAGAGGGTGGATCTTCTTCTCCATTTCCTGAACGACCCCCGCGAATTGCTGGCGTTGCTCAACCGTGATCTTCAGCTCCTTCGCGAGGTCCGGCTGCCCCAGGGCGAAGGGACCCTGTTGCTGAAGCTCGAGTTGGCGCAGGCGTTTGAGCTGGTTGTCCTTAAGAGTTTGCTTGAGGAAGACAGCCAGTTTCTGCTGCGCTTTCTGTCGATAGGAATGGAGTGCTTTCTCCCGCTCCTCCGGTTGCTTGTCGCCAAGGTTCTGGAAGAACTGCATGGTGTCCTGGACCGTGCCCAGGAGGCGTTCCTCCAGACTTTGTCGCTGTTCATTCGACAGCCTGAGCTCCTGCAGGACTTTGTCGCGGAAGACGAGGAACGGCAAGCCGAGGGCGTCCATGATCTGCCGCCGCGCCTGTTCGGGGACTTCCAATGGCGGCGCGCCCAGGGGCGGGGCCGGAGCGTCCGCCGTCACCTGGTCGGCGGCCGCCGGCGCGCCAAGGATGCCGTAGCGAACTTCGCAGGCCATATCGATCCGGTGCCCGGCAGGAAGGGATGCCGCCTCGTTAGCATGCTCACCGCGCGCCAAGCCGAACTTGAGCTTTTCTTTGCCGCGGGCAGTCAGCACCAGCCGGCTCACGCGCTCCCGGTCCATGCCGACGTAGCCGTACCAGATCAGCCTGACTTCGTGGAGGTCGCCGGGGCCACCGTTCGCCATCTGGTCGATGGAAACATGCGATTCGCCCTCGATGCGCCACAGCGTCGGCGTCTTGCTCTTATCAACCTTTTCGGCCCAGAACTCGCATCGGGTCAGGTTGCCTCGGCTGCCGCCAGGGTTGTCGAGCGGTTGCACGTCCAGCACGCCGAGATAGGCGTGCATCACACACTGACGCGCGAACTCGTTCGGGATCTTGACGCGGCCGGTGGCGGCGTTTTCTAGCGCCTTGGCCAGCCGCTCCTGCGTGTCGACGCCGATGTGGAAACGATCTTCGACGTAATTCTCCTGCCGCACCGTGTCGGCCACCGGCTTGCCGTCTTTGTCGAACGCTCGGCCGATCAGCCGGGCAACCACCGTCCCTCTGGGCAACGCGGCTGCTGCAGGACAGCGCTGTCCACCTGGGTGCCGGTCGGGCGCCGGCAAGGCCTTGCCCGTGTCCTCCGTGTCTTCGAGTTTCTCGCTGGGGAATTTGAGGTGACGTTCTGTCGCGACGGGCTGTTGGGCGTCGGGGTATTTGGCGAAGCGCTCCCTGGCGTGGTCCAGGAAGGCGAGCACGCTCTTGTCGTCGTCGAACATCGTGGCCCAGTTCAGCACCTTGCCCGCCGAATTGACGACGCAGATTCCCTGCGGCGCAATCTTGGAGCGCGCGATCTCCCGATAGAGCAGACCTTCATCCCCGATGGGCGGCCAGTTGACAAGAGCCGCCTTGAGAGCCACCGGAATGAACTCGGCGTTGATACGGCGAATGACTTCGGGTTTGGAAAAAACCGCCTCACGGGCAGCGCCGGCGAACACTCAGCAGCGCCCGTCGTCGGCCGGCCGGTCGATGAAGATCCAGAGCATGACCGGTTTCTTCTTGTCACGCGACTCCCTGAGCCCTTCGATCAGGCAGCTCTTCCAGGCGATCTCGCGCCAGGCGACCCGCGGCGCCTGGAGCGCTTCGATCGCGGCTTTGAGGGTGTCGGGACCGGCAGCAACGGTCTGCCGCGCTTCCAGCGCTCCGGCCTGGCCGATGCTCAGCAGCAGGCTTGCAACAGTGATTGTGATTTGCACGGAGAGTCTCCTTTCCAAACAGGAGCTTAAGCTGCCGCCGAGTTTTTTCCAAAACAGAAATTGCCATTAGTAAAAGAAACCCATCATCGCCTTCTTGTCATTGCAGAGCAATAGCCGCTGCCAACCTAAAAATCCACTTGACATATATAGTATTCTTATGTACACTATCCAGTCGGTTTGACATTTACCCACAAGGAGAGCCGCCATGACGACCGCCGCCGAACTCGCGCCGACAAGCACCGTTCAACCCATTGCTTTGACAACAATCCGTATGGATGAAAGTTCGCAAAGCCGAGTCAGAGTGCAGCGTTCGGTCGTGCGCGCGTACGCAGAGGCCATGAAGCAGCAACGGGAGGAAGGCCAACTGCGCTTTCCGGCCATCGTGCTCTTTTGGGACGGTCAGGACTACTGGCTAGCCGACGGTTTTCACCGCGTGCTGGCTGCTCGCGAGAGCGGCCTGGCGGAATTTCCTGCGGAAATCCAAAAGGGCACGGGGCGCGACGCCCTGCTGTTTGCCATCTCCGCGAATTCCGCCCACGGTTTGCCACGCAGCAATGCGGACAAGAAGAAGGCGGTCGCCTTGCTCCTGACCGATCCAGAGTGGTCGCAGTGGAGCGATCGCGAAATCGCCCGCCGCTGCCAGGTGACCCATCGCATGGTTGGCAAATTTCGGCGCGGCGCATCTGGGGACGGTATCCAGATGCGCCAGCGAAAAGCGCGCCGCGGCGGCAAGGTCTACGAAATCGCTACCGACCGCAGCCCGGCTAGTGAATCGGCGGCCGATATTGAGACGGAAGTGCCACGTCAGGCGGATATCTCCCCCACGACGGACTTACTCGGCATTTCCCTGGCGGAGCCCATGAAGCCGGTGTTTGCTTGCCTGGCCGACTTTCAGTCGCTGCGGACTCTCTACGCACAGCTAGCGGGACTCATCGACCGCATCGCCCGTAGTCCGGGCGGTGAGGTCATGCGACAGCATCTGCAAATCAAGACCGGCAATGGCACGGAAGACTTTGCCAGCACCGAACTGGACGTGGCTTTTCAGAAGTTAACAGTGGCAGAGCCCTATTGCTCCTTCTGCCCGCGTTGCCATGCCCTGCGCCTCAATTGCTTCATCACTGATTGCCACACCTGCCGCGGCCGCGGCTGGACAACGCGCGCGGCGTTCGAGGCGTGCTCGGAGAACTCGCGTCGCGACATGCTTAAAGCACTTGCCGCGCCTGCCACACTGGGCGCCTCGTAAGCGCAAAACTGGCAAGATCCGCTTCGACGCCCGTTTCCCGTTCGGCTGGTGTTCGCAGTCAAATCTCGCTATCCTGAAGTCGAAATACTTCAGGAGGGCGCCGCAAACGCGGGCTGGAAAACCCGCGAGCGCTGTGGCGGCTATTTCGTGCCATGATCGAGCGCAGTTTCATCGCCGGAGATGGCGTAACGCCGGCAGGGTTGACTCCTGTCGACGGCAACCCGTCCGCGCCCGTACAGCCGCTTGAGGTACGCGTTAGCCGGTTGGAGGACGCGGTCGCGCATTTGCAGGATACGAACCAGTTGGAGGAACGCGTTGTCGAGCGCGTGAGCAGCCGCCTCAAGGAATCGGCTGCGACCACGCAGGCGGCCACGGGATTCACGGCCCGTGCCGCGCGCCATGCCGGGTCGGCCGACGCCACGCCTCATGCGGACAACCATTTCCTCTGGCGCCTGCGGCCGGCCTGGTTTGTGACCGAAGCCTATGCCGAGGCGCGGGCCATCATCCACATGTACTTCGACCGCCGCTATCGCCTTCCCTGGCAATGCAAGGTCATACCGCTGGTGCTGCTGTTTTTCTTCGTGACCTCGTGGTTCTGGATTCCGTTCAGCTCGATCTTACCTCCTTTCATCGCCAGCCCCGTCAACAAGGTGCTTGAACTCATTCTCGCTTTCCTGCTGTTCAAGTTCCTGAGCCGAGAAGCCAGCCGTTACCGGGCCTTCCTGGCCGACCTTTCTGCTGCCGCACAACCATGAGCCCAAGTTTCTCGCAGAGGCGCAGAGAACTCAAAGAGAACCGAATACGGGTGACCGTGTCTTTTCCTCTGGGCACTCTGCTTCCTCTGTGTCTCGGCGAGAAATTCTTCGGAGTTTTGCCATGATTAGATTGGGAGTAAACATCGATCACGTGGCGACTGTCCGCCAGGCGCGGCGTGCCAGCGAGCCGGACCCGGTCGCGGCTGCTCTCCTGGCCATGCTCGGCGGCGCGGACGGCATCACCGTGCATCTCCGCGAGGACCGGCGGCATATTCAAGATCGCGATGTGCGCTTGCTGCGCCCCATCGTGACGCAACGCCTCAACCTGGAGCTGGCGGCGACGGATGAGATTGTCACCATCGCCTGCGAAATCAGGCCCGACGAAGCCACCCTGGTTCCAGAGCGCCGGCAAGAAGTGACGACCGAAGGCGGTCTCGACGTGCTGGCCAATCAGGATGCGGTCGGCAAGGCCGTTGAAAGGCTCAAGGCAGCGGACATCGAAATATCCGTGTTCGTCGATCCCGATGCCATTCAGATTGAGCGCGCCCGCTCGCTGGGTGCGGCAGCCGTGGAAATCCAAACGGCCGGCTATTCGGAAGCGCGCACACCCGAGGATCGAGCCCGGCAATTAAGAATGTTGGAAGATGCAGCCCTCTGCAGTAAAGGACAGGGTCTGCACCTGCACATGGGCCACGGGCTCACATACACGAACATTCAACCCATTTGCAAAATCGCCGGCCTGGAAGAGCTGAACATCGGCCACAGCATCATTTCGCGGGCCGTGCTGGTAGGCATGGAACGGGCCGTGCGCGAGATGAAGGAAGCAATACGCGACGCGGAGGCCAGATGACTGATCATTCTATGCGGACCGCGGGCCTCTTGGGAGGACCGCCGTCCGTTACCCCGGGATTTGGAATTCCGCTTCGACTGGGTTGCATTTACGATGGGGGCAATCAAGGACAAGGGATTCGGGAGAAGCACATGAGTAGACGAAATGGAAAAAACCGGGGGCGGGCAACATCCACCCGAGCATTCAAAGTCATCGTTGAGAAGCATGCGGACGGTTATGTGGCCTATCCTCTTGGCTTGAAGGGCGTTGTTGTTGCTGAAGGAAATACTTATGAGGAGGCCATAGCCGATGTGAAATCCGCCATTCGGAGTCACATTCAGACTTTCGGCCATGACGTGCTGGAGACGGATTCTTTAGTGCTCGAGGCATTTGTGGCGGAGACCGAGGTCACTTCCTAATGGCCAAGTTTCCTAAGGATGCGCCCAAAGGGCGTGTCATCAAAGCCTTGGAACGCCTGGGCTTTGAGTTTGTCCGGGAGCATGAGCACATTTCCATGATTCGCAATAACGCCGACGGCACACGAACGCCGTTGACGATGCCCAACCATCGCCGCATCAAGGGTTCGACGTTGCGAACCATCTGTACTCAAGCAAATATTCCGCGAAAAGAGTTTCTCGCGGCTTACCGGGAAGGCTAGATACAATTCATGGTAGCCGAGGTACCAAACGGGCAAGGCCTATTTACTCGTCGTCCTCGATGTTCCTCGCCAGTCCATCAAGACGGGCCCAAGCTTCATCGTCCAGCGGTTCCCAATCTCGATTGATCGTGCCGCCTTGATTTGCCGACTGCAGATAGGCCTGGCGCAAGAGCTTTGTGTGGAAGCCTTTGCCAAATGGATCGGCTTCGATATCCATGGCGAGCATCTCCTCATCACGACTGCCGAACCGGATCTGGGTAATCATTCGGCACGACCCAGCGCTCAAGTTGCCGTTCGCCGCGAAGCATGACGATGGGAGCCGGCACGCCGACGGGCATCTGCATGAGCAGTTTGTGCATGTCATCGATGCTGGTGGTGGGTTGCTCGGCAAGGGAGATGACAATGTCGTTTTCCAGAATCCCCGCGTCGTCCGCCGGTCCACCGGATTCCACCGATAGAATCTCCACGCCGTGCGTTTGCGTGAGCTCAAATCTTCGCGCCAGCGCTCGCGGGATGGGCACACCGCGCCCGTGCACGCCGAGATAGCCACGCACCACGCGGCCGTGTTGCAAGAGCTGTGGCAGGATGTGCTTGGCCATATTGATGGGGATGGCAAAGCAAATGCCCTGGGCCGGCTGGATGATGGCGGTGTTGATGCCGATGACCTGAGCGTTGCTGTCCACGAGCGGGCCGCCACTGTTGCCGGGGTTCAGGGCGGCGTCGGTCTGAATCACATTATCGACGAGGTGGCCGGTAATGCTGCGCAGGGTTCGCCCCAGGGCACTGACGACGCCGGCGGTCACCGTCGAATCAAAGCCGAAGGGGCTGCCGATGGCCACGACCAGCTGACCGACGCGCAGCGCCGCGGAATCGCCGAAAGCGGCATAACGTAAACCCGAAGAGGCATTCGCCTGGACCACCGCGAGATCGGTCCAGGGATCGGCGCCGACCACGCGGCCTTCGAGTTCTCCTCCCTCGTTCAGGCGGATTCGGACCTGCTCGCCGCCTTGAATGACGTGATGATTGGTCAAGAGAAAGCCGTC